>JABWBZ010000025.1 GCA_013359335.1 bacterium | reverse complement strand
TTTAAAAATTACATCACCAGATTTTAGTTGAGCAGTTTTAGTTTCTGATTTACAAGACAGGATACTTACAAACAAAAAAAGAGAAATATAAATTTTTAACATCGTGACCTCCTTTTAAAAATTAGCAATTGAAATATAAGCTCTAACATTTAAAAAATAAATGATTTTTATCTTACTCGAATCATTTCCAAGAAATTTCAAATGGCTCTGTATATTTTGGATTATCAATGCGCGCTGTTTCAGATAGAAAATTAGCCGATAAAAATCGATAATGAATACTGGAAAAATCATATGAATAAAAAAGGCTTCTAAAAAACCCTTACAATTTCATGTTCCGATAAATCGGAACCAAGGTGGGCTTTTTAGACAGCCTTTTTTAAATTTACTCTTTTACTTTGTTCTCGACCAATAACTTGTTCTTCCAATTAATGAAAAACCGATATAACCTCGGAGATATAGCTTGTCAGGATTTTCGAGTTTCATAAAAGCTTTGTAATCGGCGCCTTTTTTTGGATCATAAATTTTTCCATCGACCCATTCTTCATCGTCGGCGTCATAATTAAAATTTCGCAAAATAACTAATCCTAAAATCGGATCATTCTGGTGCGCCGCATCAGGATTTTTGAAATCAACTTTTTGTGCACCGAGTTTGACGCTCGGGTGATTTTCATCCTTTACATCTTTTTCGGTGTAAGTCGGATCTTTGAGCCATACGATTTTTCCAAAAAATTTGCCATCCTGCTTGTAAATTTCAATTTTAGCTGTTCCTTCTTCATTGAGCCAAAGCCCAAGCAGGTCATCGGCATTTCCTGCAAACGAGAGTGACGAGAAAACGAGAGTCAAACAAAACCAAAATACTTTCATAAAACCTCCTTCACTTTAGGGCAAAAGAAATACGTTGTACGAGTCTAATGTTTGTATGACGGTTTACGATCGGATCGCTTCTTATGCATCATCGTGCGCAAATTTTTAAATCGAGGATCGTTGTGTTGTACAGTAACAGGTTTACCGCAAATTTTCACTCCGTTAAGTTTACGAATGACCACATCGGCTACTTCCGGATCGATTTTAAACGTCGTGCGGTCATCCTGGATAAAAACACGTCCGATTTTGCGGCCTTCTATTCCGGCGATATTACAAATTCGCCCGATTAACGTTCCGGTTTGAAGATTGTCACGCTGGCCGACGTTGATCGATAGCTCAATCATTTGATCGCGTTTTCCCGGATGGCGCGAGCTTGATTGCCCAAAATTATCGGGAACGTTGAGTTCTTTGTCGTCTTCATATTTTTCGAGAATTTCCCGGCACAGCAACGTTACAAAACCCTGGGCAATTTGTTCAGCCGAATATTTTTTAAGAATGGGATCGACACGGCTAAAATAGCGGTCAAAACCTTTCGGATTGGACAAGGCATCTTCGAATTCTCCGATCGTTCGATCGATAGTTGATTCCATAATTTCTTCCAGTGTCGGGATATTCGATTTAATGATTTTTTTGCGCGTTGTGCCCTCAAGCCTGCGAAGCTTGTATTGTTCTTCCGGCGAAACGAGCGTAATGGCGATTCCGGTTTTACCGGCGCGGCCAGTACGGCCAATCCTGTGGATATAACTTTCCGACTCCTGAGGCAGCGAATAATTGATCACGTGCGTCAGATCATTGACGTCAATGCCGCGTGCCGCCACATCCGTGGCTACGAGCAAGCGTAAACCTTTTGATTTGAATTTGCGCATGACGTGTTCGCGCTGCGCCTGGCTCATATCGCCGTGGAGAGCCTCGGCTTTAAAACCTTTTTGAACTAGTTTTTCGGCTATTTCCGCGGTATCCGATTTAGTCTGGCAAAAAATAATACCGTACATATCGCGCGTGTGGTCGATGAGCCGGCAAAGCGCTTCGAATTTGTTATGTCTTCTGACCGTATAATACAATTCTTCCGTTTTCTCAGTCGTGGCGGTTTTACGTTGAATCCGGATTTCTTCGGGTTCGCTCATAAAACGATCGGCGATCGTACGAATTTCGCGGCTCAATGTAGCCGAAAAAAGCCAGATGCTTCTTTGCGGGCCGACATTGGACAAGATTTCTTCGATTTCTTCCAGGAAACCCATATCGAGCATTTCATCGGCTTCGTCGAGAATAAAATTCTGAATTTTCGAAAGATTCAGCGTCTGGCGGTGAAGATGATCGACAACGCGCCCCGGCGTACCAACGACGATTTGAACGCCTTGCTTAATCGCACGAATTTGTACGCCAATATCCTGACCGCCGTAAATCGGGAGGATTTTGAGGTGTTTGAATTTAGACAGTCTTTTTAATTCTTCCGAAATTTGAATGGCCAATTCACGGGTAGGGGCAAGAATAATGGCTTGAACGTCTTTGGAAGTTTTGTCCAATTTTTGTAAGAGCGGAATTCCAAAGGCCGCGGTTTTACCGGTACCGGTCTGGGCTTGACCGATAAAATCACCTGTATAATCGAGCAATACGGGCAACGCCTGAGCCTGAATTTCAGAAGGCTCAGTAAAACCCATCTCATCAATAGCTTTTAAAATCTCAGAAGCAATCGCATAATCTTTGAACGAACTCATTCATCCCTTTCAACAAACGTGATAAAAATAACTTGAAACACGCAGCGAAAATAAATAAAGGGTGAGTGAATAGCAAGCAATATAAAAAACAATGGTTTTCCTGTTTTAGAAAACCCCTTTACTTGATGGAACAGTGATGGATTTGATATTTAAAAACTGAATGCTTCTACCTCGCATTCAAATGTCCCGATCGGTGCGCCGGGTGGTAAATCAATAGTCGAAGCGCCGCTGATTTTCTCCGGATTTTTAATGCGCTCGGAGGCGAATTGTAAATGCGACAGGTATGCCGTGTCTTTAGTTTTCGTTTTTTGCACGTCAATAAATTCGTTCAGATTTTTAAGTGCCTGAGTGACGATGGCACGTACCTGGTACGAGGTTTTTTCATTTTGAGTGAGCGCAAAGAGCCGCGTTAAAACGAGTTGTTCGGTGGCCATTTGTACTTGCAAATTCAAACCCGTTTCGCGTTTTGCTTTCCATGTTTTTTCAATCAAGCGGCTAATCACTTCGTCGAGGCCGAGGTTATTTTCGCGGGCATGATATTCGACGAGACGCTCGGCGCGATTGGGCTGCAATATTAGCGATAGTGTGAAATTGGCGAGCGCTTCGGCCGGTGCAACGGCGTCGAACGCAATACCCGTTCGCTTGGTGAAAATTTCGCGCGTCGGATAATACACATACAGCCGCGGAGGAATGATCTTAAGAATCGATTCGGACATGGTCAGCGAACCCGGACTGAGGCATTCCAACATTGCATCCAAAGCATTTTGCTGGTCTTCGCGTTTCACGATTGCCGTTACGATTTGATTATCACCTCGTACAGAATATGAATAATTAAGTCCGCCGATCATTTTCGAAACAGCTTCGAGCTGATAGCGATGAAAATTATACAGCGGAACTAAAACATCTTCCAGCGAGCTCATGGGCATACCAACAGGAATTGTTTTTTCTGAAAATTCAGACAAAGCTTTGGCGCGAATAGCCATTACGTTTTTAAGTTCGGCAATCGGATCCGTTCCGTTGTCCCATAAATGTGCATATGGATGGGCGGCGCCTTGCATGCGCGCGTCCGGATCGGTGATATACAAAAGTCCTTTGGCTGCTGCTTTTGTTAAAATAGAATTCAAAGAAAATTTTTCATCGGTTGTTGCAGGGAAATCCTGATACGCGTATTCGATCGCAACTTTATCCCACTCGCCAATTCCCGTTGCATACGCGTCAGATAAATCGAACGATCCATCTGATTTAATTTTGATTTTCGGATGCGGGTAATCCATAACGGACGCGCGGTTATTATAACTTGCTCCAAAATTGTGTTCCAATCCAAGCGTGTGCCCTACTTCATGAGCGGACAATTGGCGAATTCTGGCGAGCGCCATTTCCAGCATATCTTTTGGAACCGCTTTTCCTTCTTCGAATGGTGCAAGCAGTCCTTGGGCGATCAAATAATCCTGGCGCACGCGTAGCGAACCGAGCGTCACATGCCCTTTGATAATTTCACCTGTGCGGGGATCGGTGATGGCATCTCCGTAAGACCAGCCGCGAGTCGAGCGGTGTACCCATTGAATCACATTGTAGCGTACGTCCATCGGATCGGCGTCTTCCGGCAAAATTTTAACCTGAAAAGCATTTTTGTAGCCGGCCGCTTCGAAAGCTTGGTTCCACCACGAAGCGCCGTCAACAAGCGCCGATCGAACGGGTTCAGGCGTTGTGTTGTCGACGTAATAAATAATCGGTTTGACCGGTTCTGAAATCGTTTCATTAGGATTTTTCTTTTTGAGGCGATGACGAGTAATGAATCGAGTGATCAGAGATTCACCGATAGGAGAGCTGTAATCGTAAAACGATTGGGCAAAAATTCCGGCGCGTTGATCGTAAACTCGTGGTATAAATTCATCATCAGGAATTTCAATAAACGAATGATGCTGGCGGAGCGTGATGGCTTGCAACGTCGGTGCAACTTGAGAAACAAATTCGCCCGCGTCGTCGCCGCCGGTAAACGTCACTGTCGTTTCAAATTCAGAATTTTTCGGAAAGCTTTTTGTTTGCGGTAAATACATGGCCGACCGCGAAGCGTCTAAACGGTATGTGCCTTGTTTGGTTTGCCGCAAACGGCCGACTACGTCGTGGGCGTCGTGCAGAAAAAATTCGGTCGCGTCCACAAGAACTTTACTTCCTTCAGTAGCTTCGATCTTAAAACCCCATAAAACCGATTGTGCGAACGATTCCTTCACGGCGCGTTGCTCATTTTGATCAGATGTAATGGCGCGGTAATCGTAATTTGGTTGGACGAGCAATACTTTCGGCCCGACGCGATTGAAGTACACGATTCGCCGCGCGCCAATCTGTCCGCGATCCAGACCGATATCATTCGATCCGAGTCCTGCAGGCAGAGAATTCATATATAAAAATTCGATGTCAAATTTTTCAATTTCGAGCCAGATCTTTCCGGTGGACTCTTCCCAGTAGAAATTGAAAAACCCGTTATATTTTTTCATCGCCGAAATTTTTGAAGCGATGGTTGGCATTGAATTCTGCGCGTGCGAAGTTAAAACACTTACAGTAAGAAAAAGTAGAACGAGCTTTTTCATGATACACCCGATGTTAAATGGAAATTTAGGAATGCCGGTAAAACGATTAATCAAAAGGATAGTTTCACTTGCAGAATAGATGCAACCGATTTTTTTAATTCACGGATCACGGTCTTTTCGAACCACGGATTTTTTTTCATCCAGATTTGATTGCGCGGAGAAGGATGCACTAATGGAAAATATTTCGGCCCATATGTTTTGAACGCTTTGACTGTATCCGTTAAATTTTTTTTGTTTTGCAGATAATAATTCTGAGCGAATTGTCCGATCAGTAGAGTCAGCTTGATTTCCGGGAGCAGTTCAAGAATTTTCTGATGCCAGAGCGGGGCGCATTCAGGGCGTGGGGGAAGATCGCCGGAGGCGCCTTTACCAGGATAACAAAATCCCATCGGAACAATCGCGATTTTCGACGGATCGTAAAAAATTTCTCGTGAAATTCCCATCCAATTGCGCAGCCGGTCACCGCTGGCGTCGTCCCACGGAATGCCGCTGGCATGAACTTTCGTGCCCGGCGCTTGCCCGACGATCAGAATTTTGGCTGTCGATTTTGCGCTCACGATCGGCTTAGGCCCAAGCGGTAAAGACGCTGCACAAACTTTGCACGCACGAATTTCTTTCAGCAAACGGTCAAGTTTGGCAGGCATGATTAGGTTGTTGCTCCACTCGGAATGACTTAATAGGACGCTTTTTAGAAAGACTCTCTCGATAACTGCGGGGCATTAAGGATCAAAACATTTTTAAAATTTCGAAGTAATCCGATCCTGATAATATTGATCGATGCCATCCGACTGTTCATCGGCGTGGTAGGAACTGCGAACGAGAGGACCTGATTCGACGACCCGGAATCCCATTTCAAGGCCTTTGGTTTTGAACATGTCGAAATCGTCGGGATGGACAAACCGGTCGACGGGAAGGTGTTCTTTGGTTGGTTGTAAATATTGTCCCAGAGTCAGAATATCCAGATTCACCGCGCACAAATCTTTCATCACTTCGAGCACTTCATCGTTGGTTTCGCCGAGGCCAAGCATCATTCCGCTTTTCGTAGTCATTCCCAATTTTTTGGCGCGGCTGAGCAATTCCAGGCTCTGTTGGTAATTGGCTTGTGGACGGACAATTTGGTATAAACGCGGGGCCGTTTCGATATTGTGGTTTAAAATATCCGGCTTTGCATCAACAACGCTTTTCAACGCTTCTTCATTACCTTTAAAATCGGGAATAAGAACTTCCACGCGGCAAGACGGGATGGCTTTATTGATTTCACGAATGGTGTTTGCAAAAATCATCGAGCCGCCGTCTGGCAATTCGTCGCGATTAACGGACGTAATCACAGCGTGACGTAAATTCATTTTCCGGACTGATTCGGCTACGCGTTTGGGTTCCTCAAGATCAAGCCACGTGGGTTTTCCTGTTTTAACGGCGCAAAAACCGCAACTGCGCGTGCACGTGTCACCGAGAATCATAAAGGTTGCTGTCCCACGATTCCAGCATTCCGCAATGTTCGGACATCGCGCTTCTTCGCAGACGGTGTGAAGTTTCTGGCCGTTGACCAAAGTTTTGATTTCTGAAAATTTTTGCCCGAGCGGAATTTTGACTTTCAGCCATTCCGGGCGTTTGACCGGCTCTTTCGAAGACAATTCTTCGTTTTTTTTATTGATAAAATCGACTTGAGTCGATGTCATGGGATAAGTACGGGCCATAAAAACATTTCTTTATTTATTAAATTCAGCGACCGAGACGATCTTACGCCGGATTCCAACTCATTTGTTTACCGCCGAGGACATGGAAGTGTAAATGGAAAACTTCTTGTCCGGCAAATTTTCCGTTATTGATCACGACGCGGAAACCGGCGTCTTTGATGCCGATGTGTTCTGCGATTTTTCCAACAGCGAGCAGCATTTTTCCTCCCAGTTCGGCATCGGCAGGCTGTAAATCAGACAGTTTCTCGATATGTTTTTTGGGAATGACGAGTAAATGCGTCGGCGCTTTGGGATTGATATCCTTGAAGGCCAACACATCCGTGTCTTCATATACCACCTGGGTTGGAATTTGTTTGGCAGCGATTTTACAAAAAATACAATCGGACATGACCGCTCCTTAATTCTTTAAATCTCGCGAAATAGGCTCCAGACCGTAATGTCCGGACATACCGTTGAATGAACGTACGAGAAATCCCGGAAGAATGGTTTTATACGTTCGCAACAATTTTCTCGGATTATTCAACGATTGGATCAGTTTTTCATATTCTTTTTTCCCGAGAATTTCAATGATATGAAGCTTTTCATCCGGATCGGTGAAACGAATTAAAATGCCGTCGCGTTCAGCTTCCGGGTGGAACTGCACCGATTCCATTTCGTCGGAGTAACGAATTCCGGTAATAGCTTTTCCGATCCGATGATCTTCTTCTTCGTATGATAAAATCCGCGCGTTCAGGTTTTTCAATTGCCGCATATCGGGATCGAACACCTGCCAATCGCGGTTGTCGAACGCATAAAATTTTTCGAGCAATCCTTCAAACATCGGGTCGTTTTTACCGTCGGTTGTTTTGAAAATCGGAACGACACCGAGTTTCCTTTTTTCGCGGCGGTCGATTTTGGCGATGTTGAATTTTTTAGCCATAGTCTGAAAGGAATGGCAAATTCCGAAGAAGTACTTTTTATCGGCGTGACTCAAGTTGTGTTCGATCAATTGATCGAGTAATTTGAAATACGCTTTTTCCCAGCCTGTGCCATCGTCCTCCAAAGGACTTCCAGGCCCTCCGCTCGAAATATAAAAATCAAACGAGAGATCGGGCACTTCATTTTTATCGCGCACATGAAATCGCTCGGTTTTAAATGACACGTGCGGATGTGAATCGGAGAGGCTATGGGCAAAATTCGTCACGATACGTTGAATATTGCGTACGCCGATATTGCGGTGGCCGTTATTCATATCCAAAATGGCAACCCGCAGATGTAGCGGCGGATGTGTCGGTTTTATGGAATGTAATTTGGACAAATTATAATTCCTTTTGCGGTAAACCACGTGCACGGATGCGAGAACTGGTTTTAATCGCGTACCATAAAATAATCAGTGAAATGAGAACCCACAGCACCGACCAGACGATCGCCGGCAACCAAAACATCTGCGCGACGGCTTCGGCGTCCGAATGGCCGACGCTCCACGCACTAGCCTTTGCGCCGAGCGATAATTTGACCAACGTCATGACGTCGGTCAACGAATTCAGCGCGCATTGCACGGCGAGAAAATTCAATCCGAAATAACACAGATTATCGCTCCCTTTCGTAGCCAATAAAAATAAAGCAACGGAAAAGCCGGCGCTGATCACAAATGTAAAAGCATCCCGCACGTACAGAACGATTGCAACAAGAAATAAAATCCCCAAAGCGAGTAATAAAAATTTCGAGGTGTTTTTATACGAACTCAGAACGATCAAAATTCCTCCGACAATAGCCGCTCCGATATAGCCGGCCGAACTGATAAAACCCTGCGCGAAAACTCCTGACGATACGGTGTGCTGCATATAACCGCTGGTGTCAGGATTGATCACGATTTTGTCGACGGACTCGCCCATGAGAAGACTTGCGATCGCGTGAGATCCTTCGTGAATAAACGTCGTAAAAAATTCAAATGGAAGCAGCACGTAATGTACAATCGGTAACGAGGAAAGAACAACCGAAATCAATGCCAGGCTTACGATCAATCCATTGCTACGCAAAAAGGATGTTTTGCCACTCTTTGGCGACGAATTTGATACTGATATTTCCATAAATTTTTATAAAAATGCACGGCAAATTAAGATATTTTTCGAACAGGTGCAAATGAATAATCCTTATCTGGGGCAACAAAAGCTTGTTATTTAAAGCGAAATCAAATATATTGATCGCTATGAAGTTAACGAGAATTTTCCATTCTCCGATGGCGTGGGGCATCGGTTTTTTTATCTTCATCAGTTGTGCCGGTTCCACGGTTTCCAAAAAAACGGAAATCAAAAAGCTGCCGTACAATCCGTTGGCATTGGAGCGTTTTGTCGACGGCATTATCGACGATTTGGTCGGTGAATCCGAATCGGCAATTACCAATTATCTCGAAGCGTTGCGTTACGATACCACATCCAATGAAATTTACGCCTCGCTTGCCGGCAATTATATATCTCAAGGTAAATTGGAAAAAAGCTACGGCATTATTAATAAAATCCTCTCCCGCGACGCTCATCACGTCGAATCGTTGGAATACCTGACAGAAATTTATATCAAATGGCACGATTATCCGCGGGCTATCAGCGCGCTCGAACAGGTCACCAAACTTGATCCAACCAACATCGATGCCCGCTATCGTCTAATTGCATTGATGGAATTTCAAGGCAAGACACTTGAAGCGGCGAAATATTATGAAGAATTGATCGCGATTCTCGGCCCGAATGCGCTGCTGTCATCCAAGCTCGGCGATCTGTACATGAAAAACAAAATGTATGATAAAGCCGTGAAGGTATATTCCCAGGCATCTCGGAACGAGCCGAATAATATCTTTTTGCTGGATGCGCTTGCACAATCATATATTTTTAACAAGGAAGTTCCAAACGCGATTGCAACGTATGAATCATTGGTGAAAATCAAAGAAGACGACTTAGTTCACGCGAGGATCGGAAGTCTGGCATTGCAAATTGGCGATTATTCGAAATCGCTTCAGCATTTCAAAAAAGCTGAGGTTTCATTTCCTGCCAGCGCCGATATCAAACGTTCGATAGGGTTTGCGTTATACCAGCTTCAGAGAAAAAAAGATGCGATCGAATATCTTGAAAAAGCCGTGGAAATTAACGGCACTGATGTATTTTCAATGAGCATTTTGTCACAATTATATCAGGAAAACAAAGAGTATGAAAAATCGGATGCGATGTTTGACCGCGTCCTGGTCATTGACGGCAGCAACGAAGCCATTCTGAATAATTACAGTTACAGTCTAGCGGTGCGGGGTATTAAATTGGACAAGGCCCTGGAAATGATCCAAAAAGCATTAGCAAAAGCGCCCCATAATTCTCATTATCTCGATACAATAGGATGGATTTATTTTCAATTAGGCCAATACGATCAGGCGCTCAAGTTCGTTAACCAGTCGTATAAAATCGATAATTCAAGCTGGGAGGTCGCCGACCATCTTGGCGACATTTATTTGAAATTAAAAAAACTTGATGACGCCAAATGGTTTTGGGAGAAAGCGCTGGAACTCAATAAAGATCAGACTCAAATTTTAAAAAAAATCCAATCACTTACTATAGAATAAGGCTATACGTACTTTGCTGAAAAAATTTTGTTTACTCGTTTTGATTGCCGGTGTTCTTTTACAAAGTTGCACATCCTCTGGAACAGCGCGGCGCGAGAGCGTTTCAGTCGATGACATTACGCCGCTCGAAATTGTTAAAAAAAATAACGCGTACACCGAGCGGTTGCGATACATGAAAGCCGTCAGTACGCTCACACTTGAATCACCGAAATCTTCCAACCAATTCAGCGCGCAGATCGCCATCCGCTATCCCGATTCGGTGTATATCAAAATCGAAGGCATTCTCGGCGTCGACGGCCTAAAAGCGTCGCTCAATAAGGATACGTATGTTTTGTATAACATCGTGAATAAATATGTGATCAGGGGTAAAACGAGTACGGATGCGATTCGTAAGACTTTCGATTACGATGTGAGTTTCGAGGAAATGGTTGAGCTATTGCTGGGGTTAGTTCCCATCAAAGAGTCGGAATTAAAACAGTTGACTAAATTTGACGCGGACAGCAGTTATTATGTCATGATTTTTAATAACGGAGCCGGCGTAAAAAAAATATGGATCGATCCCTACGCCGATTTTGCCGTGAGCAAGATCAATTATTACGATGAATCTGGTGAATTAATACTTGAAAAGGAATTTACTCGATTCGAAAAAATAAACGGATTTTATTTTCCTCGGTACGTTCGCGTAATTCGCCCTAAAGAAAAGGATTTATTAAGTCTTTATTTTGATTTACGGACGATCAATAAATCATTCAGCAGCAGTTTATTTGAAATCCGTTATCCCAAAAACATTGATCTTTACACGCAATAATCATGAATTCTACTCCGGAAATCTCGGTCGTGATTCCGCTTCTGAATGAAGAAGAATCGTTGACGGAACTGACGGCGATGATCGTGGACGCGATCGGAACCATGAATCGCTCATACGAAATTTTGTTTATTGACGACGGAAGTTCGGATCGATCGTTTGAAATTATCCGGCGCCTGCAGTCGCAAAACCCAAATGTCCGTGCTTTAAAATTCCGTAAAAATTTCGGAAAATCCGCAGCGTTGGCTGAAGGTTTTCGCAGGACGCGCGGCCGATATGTCATTACGATGGATGCCGATTTACAAGATGATCCGCGTGAAATTCCCAACCTGATTAAAAAACTCGAAGAAGGTTACGATTTGGTTTCAGGTTGGAAGAAAAAAAGATTTGATCCGATCGGAAAAACTATTCCTTCGAAGTTTTTTAATTTTGTAACCGGTAGGATGACCGGGATCAATCTTCATGACTTTAATTGCGGTTTGAAGGGCTACCGGAGTGAAGTTGTCAAAGATGTGAGCCTGTATGGCGAATTGCACCGATATATTCCTGCGTTGGCGAAGTGGGAAGGTTATAGCCGAATTACCGAAATTGTCGTCCAGCATCATCCGAGAAAATACGGATACAGCAAATTCGGGATGGCGCGTTTCTTTCGCGGATTTCTCGATCTCGTGACGGTGTTGTTTTTATCACGTTATGTGAAACGGCCTCTGCATTTTTTTGGTTTTATCGGAGTTTTTATTTTTTTGATAGGACTTGGAATCAATACTTATCTTTCCATCGACTGGTTTTTAGGAGTTCCGTTGGCCAATCGGCCGATGTTATTTCTCGGAATTTTACTGATGCTTATCGGTTTTCAAATTTTAATGACCGGTTTGATCGGCGAAATGATCACGCACCATTCCCAAAAAACGCAAGAACATCCGGTTCGAGAGGAAATATAATTTGCCCGCAGCCATGGCTGAAAAAAAAAACGACATTAAAACGATCGCGACGAACCGGAAAGCGCGGCATGAATTTGAAATCATCGATACGATCGAAGCCGGCATAGCGCTTGTGGGAAGTGAAGTCAAAGCTTTACGCGAAGGAAAAGTCAATATCCAGGACAGCCATGCCCGCATCGAAAAAAACGAAGTGTGGTTGTACCACGTTCACATTCCTGAATACAAACAAGCCAATTATAACAATCACGAAGAATACCGGCCGCGGAAACTTTTAATTCACCGGCAACAAATTCGTAAACTGCAGCGCCAGGTTGATGAGAAAGGCATGACACTGATCCCGCTTTCAATTTATTTTAATGAACGCAATCGCGTGAAAGTGCAACTGGCGGTAGCCCGGGGCAAAAAATTGCACGACAAGCGAGAAAGTATTGCTAAACGCGACGCTGCACGTTCTCTGCAACGGGAATTTCGTAACCGGTAAATTGCATTGGATCGTGAATGCCGATGGCACAGGTCCTGCGCAACTCACTCATTAAAAAATTTGAAAAGAGGGATTCCCATGACTTAAATTAAAGCTCCTCAACTCGTAACCTTACTTTATCGTAATTTCTAAACCTATTCCAAGAGGATGTATTCTCTTGAACGTATACACGAAAAAGAAATTTTTTATGGAAAAATATGCATTTTTGAGTCTTATATATGTAAGAATAAAAAAATGATGGAAAATCATACTTTCATTTTAAGTAATATCAGTAAAAACAGCATCTTGTCTTTGATAGATTTAAAATAACGGAAGGATTTTGTATGAAAAGTATCATGTTAATTTCTTTGATTCTTCTAAACACCAAAGTTATATGGGCGCAGTCAAATATTTCATTAGCAACCGGAAGGATTGGAATTAGAGAAATCCAAAACTCAGCTAATGAGTCTGTTTATCGGTTTTATCCCGAAGTAGCAGTAGGTGGACAATTTTTCAGTAAAGCCTCGCATTGGGAAATTTATGGTGGATATTGGGATGAAAATCAGACGAAAATTCTTACAAATCATGTTGATAAAATAACTTATTCGTCTAGCGCTTTTTTGACTGGGGCACGGCTTTATCTATATCTTGACGGTGAGGATTCTCATTTTTGGCCTGTTCATCTATATTCGGGTTATTTACATCAATTTGAGAAGTATAATTACGTTGGAGGTTTTGGTGAAGGTGGTGACCCTGGTAAGGATTTTTCGAGAAACAAAAATTTGATAGAATTAGGTATAGGGTTACATTTTGCATTTAATAAAAAATTCGCTTGTTCAGTTAATGTCCAAAAATATTTTTCTATTGCCAATAGCCAATTTACTAGCGAAAACTGGGCAACGACTGTAGGGATTGGATACTGTTTCTAACTCATTGTAGTTTTTCTAAAAAAAACAACATCGTAAACTAAAAACTCATGTAACCAAAGGAGCCTCTATGAAAAAATTAATGCTGACTTTGATATCGATTGTTTTACTTACGAGTTTCAAGCTGTTTTCGCAGGATGATTTTTATATCCATTCTTTTAAGAACGAAAAGGGTCACGATATTCAAGCGAAAATCAATAATAAAACAGGTTCTGCTTTATTTATTTACGGTTTGGATGATTCGATCGAAGAATTTATGTCTCGAAGTGAAATTTTGGATGAAGATCAATTGAATACTGTAGCATCAAAAATATTTATTAAGCACAAATCTTTATTGAAAGTAAAGCCGAATGAATTTAGACTGAAGAAACAAAATACGGACGGAACGCTACACTTTATAGAATATCAACAGACATATAAAGGGTTGCCAATTTTCCAATCTTATATTGGATTTACAATTGGCACAGATGGGCGAATTGTTAGTTTAGGCTCAAAAGCGCATGAGAATGTCTTCATAGATGTAGCTCCTCAAATCTCTTCAGATCGAGCATTTGAAATAGCTAAAGAGAAATTTAAAAACACTAATGAAAATTTAAAGCACGAAGTTGAATTGGGGGTATTTCCCCTTGAAAATGATTCATCATACGATTATCGTTTGGCATGGAGAATACAACTCAAATCGAAAATTCCATTGAGAAACACTATATTTTTTATTGATGCATTGACTGGTTTAGTTCTTGATGAAGAAGAACAACGAGGGCGAATTGAATATCGAAAAGCTCGTGGTCGTCGGGGCCGAGATGGGAGCAGCCGTGGCCTTGGACTGGGCGAGGCTCGATTGGAGCTGGCCGCTCTTGGCGGGACAGAAACAAGGCCAGGACGTAAAGGCCCTGGCGTTGCTTTCGCCGGAGTGGACCTTCCGCGGGTTGAGTGCCAAAGCCGCGATGAACCATCCGGCGGTCCGGTCGCAGCTCTCCATCCTGATCGGGGTTGGCGCACGGGATTCCCAGGCCGTTGCCCAGGCCAAGCGGCTCTATTCGATGTTTGAGCGCTATCATCCCGAACCGCTGGCCGAGGAGGCCGCCTCGAAGAAAGATCTCTTCTTGGGCAGCTTTGATACGGACCTTCAAGGGGCCAAGATGCTCGGGCGAGGCCTGCCCGTGGAGGGCTGGATCGCGAACTTCATCCAGCTCCGTCTCACGAACCAGAATCACCCTTGGCGGGACCGCAGTCGCTGACGCAGGCTGAGTTCTCGGACGCCCGGGAGGGAAGCGGAATGAGCCGCTTCCCGGCGGGTGCAGCCGAGGGATCGGAAGGCTTCGCCGCATGTGAGGGGATCTTCAAGACTGCCCCGATCGGAAGCAATTCCGGCGAACTCAGTAGCTCCTGGTTCGCCTGGAACACCTCCGGCCATCGTGAAGCGTCCCCGAGGTAGCGATCGGCAATTCTTGCCAGCGTATCGCCATCGACGATCTTGTGACTCCGTGAGGATCCCTGAGAGGACGGCGCTTTCAGGACGTCGCGCGCGGGCGGAGGTTGCCAATGAGGATCGGCCGCGGCGCTGGTCCCGGGGTAAGACCGCGCCAAGTCCGGCGGTGGTGGGCCCGGATCCAGCGGCTTGAGAATGGTCGGCAGTTGGCCCGCCAGACTCCCGACGTCCGTAGCTCGCGCTTCGATGCGGACTGTGGGCCGATCCGCCGGCGCGACGCTGGTTTGGGGGCCGATCCGTTCGCGGAAAACCAATGGATCTCCCGCTGGCTGGACCGGCCGGGCCGCCTCAGGCGCCGGACGTCGGAACAGCATCGCCAGCGAGGTTCCTGCCAGCAGAACGCTCGCAGCAAGCAGGATCTTCACACTGCGATCCATAGTCCCATTTCCCGTCGTTCGACCTCACTTCAATGTGTCCGGCGGTCCGTCGACAAGGACTCGCCTCACGGTATCATCGGGCGCTATTGCGGCTGTTGTCCAGCGACACGTCCGCGTTTCGTCGGCCTCGGACCAAGAATTCGGCCGGATTTGCCGGAAATGCGGCCTGGTCCACGCCAGGGTGGCTGGTTCGACGGCCCGGCCGCAGAAGGCATGTCTTGAAAAACCGCGAGCCTCCCCCGGAAGAGCGAATGGGGTGTCGGCATGTTTTCGTGGAAGGCACCGGGATGTGTGGCCGGTTGCTCTTCCGGCATGGGATCTCTACACTCGATAGCTTCGGTACCAAGTCTGCCCGATTGCGGATACCGGGCGATGGACGTGCTATGGAAACCGGATGGACAGCAGCCGGGCCGATCGGTACGGAGTCGTGGAGCGGGATCGTGTTGGAGATTGAATGACGTGTCGATGGTTTCGGAGTGTTTTCCAGGGACCGTGAATGTGGCCACGCGGCTTTCGGCGATGGCGCGGAAGCTGCCCGACGCGATTGCCGTGGTCGAAGCGCGTGGGCATGGCCCCGAGGGCCGGCAGCGATACCGGCAGGCGACATTCAGGGAACTCGACGAGGATAGCAGTCGCATCGCTGCCGGACTGCGTCAGATGGGCGTCCGGCCCGGGACCAGGCTGGCCTTGCTCGTGCGGCCGGGCGTGGACTTCATCTCGCTGGTTTTTGCGTTGTTCAAGGCCGGCGCGGTCATCGTGCTCATCGACCCCGGCATGGGGCGACGGAACCTGATCCAGTGTCTTTCCGACGCAGAACCGCAGGGATTCGTCGCCATTCCGGCAGTCCAAGCGGTCCGCGCGGTGCTTCGCCGGCGTTTTCCCTCGGCCAGATTCAATGTGACCGTGGGCCGGAGGTGGTTCTGGGGCGGAGCGACGCTCGACGAACTCCGCCGTCGGCCGTCGGCCGGATTCGAGCCTTCGCCGACCAAGGCTTGCGACCCCGCCGCGATCATCTTTACCACGGGCAGCACCGGGCCGCCCAAGGGAGTACTCTACGCCCACGGCAATTTCGACGCGCAGGTCGACGAGATCCGCGACTTCTACGGAATTCGGACCGGCGAAATCGACCTGTCCTGCTTCCCACTTTTCGGGCTGTTCAACTGCGCGATGGGCGTCACCGCCGTGATCCCCGCGATGGACCCGACGCGCCCGGCCCAGGCCGATCCCGCGACGTTGATCGAGGCAATTCGCGACTGGAACGTGACCCAGGCGTTCGGCTCGCCGGCCGTCTGGAACCGCGTGGGCCCTTACTGCCGCGAGCACGGGATCAAGCTGGCGACGGTGCGGCGCGTGCTCTCCTCCGGCGCGCCTGTAGCGGCGTCTGTCCTGCAGGCAATGAAGGACTGCATTCATCCGGAAGGCGACATGCACACGCCGTACGGCGCGACCGAGTCGCTTCCAGTTGCCTCCATTGCCGCCAGTGAAGTGCTTGGCGAGACGGCCGCCCGGACGCGCGGCGGGGCCGGTGTGTGCGTCGGTCGCAAGTTCCCGCAGATCCAGTGGAAAGTGGTCCGCATCGTCGACGGCCCGATTCGCAGGATCGAAGAGGCCGAGGAATTGCCGCACGAGGAGATCGGGGAACTGATCGTCCGCGGCCCAGTCGTCACGCGCTGCTACCTCACGCGAATCGAATCGAATGCCCTGGGCAAGATCCCGGACGGCGAGAACGTCTGGCACCGCATGGGCGACGTCGGCTATCTCGACCGGCTGGACCGGTTCTGGTTCTGCGGCCGCCTGGCCCATCGCGTTCTGACGGCCGAAGGTCCCCTGTACACGATTCCGTGCGAGGCGATCTTCAACCAGCACCCCGACATTTTCCGAAGTGCCTTGGTGGGCATCGGACCAGTCGGCCGGCAGCGGCCGGTCATCGTGCTGGAGCCGCATCCGGGCCGGATGCCGGCGCCGGGACAGGCGCGCGAGAAGTTGCTGGCTGAAATCCGTCAACTCGGACAGTCGCACCCTTTGACATCCGGAATCCAGGACTTCCTGCTGCATCCCGCCTTTCCGGTCGATATTCGCCACAACGCCAAGATCTTCCGGGAGAATCTGGCCGTTTGGGCAGCACGACGGTTGCAGGCGTAGGCGATCTGGCCTTTTGGCCGGAACCCCTGCCGGTCATTCCGGCAGGGCAACGCTGTGTGCTGGGCCGATTATGCCCCGTATTTCGCCAGGCGATTGGCATGCGCCAGGGCGAGAGGCATCAGGTAGACTGCCTCAAAATGCCCCAGCCCTCCATACAATGCTTCGCTCTCGCTGTACGCCTGGCAGCGGTCCGGACGGCAGGTCGGCGCCCACAAGAGCGTGGGGACCGGATGCCAACTGTGGCTCTTCATGGCCGCCGGAGTACTGTGGTCGCCGGTGGCGATGAGCACATCGGGCTTGAGCTTCTCAACGCGGGGCACGATCGCGTCGAACTGCTCGATCATCTTCACCTTCTCAGCGAAATTGCCGTCCTCGCCCCGGCTGTCGGTGTACTTGAAATGGATGAAGAAGAAGTCATAGTCGTGCCATGACTTCTCGAGAACATCGATTTCTTCCGCAAGCGATCCGGGCTGACCCACCAGACTCATTCCGACCAACTGGGCCAGCCCCTTGTACATCGGATAGACGGCGATGGCCGCGGCCTTCAGGCCGTAGGCATCCTCATAAGACGGGAGATGCGGAGCGACCGAGAACCCCCGCATGGTCAGGCCGTTGGCCTTGGGCTGACCGGCGAGGAGTTTTTGGGCTTGTTTGACGAACTCCGCAGCGATCTGGGCGGTCTTCTGGCTGGCCGGATCTTCCGCCACGGGATCCAGAGGAGGCACGCCGGTCTTCTGCGGGTCGGTATCGGCCACGTCGCCGCCCAATCCCTCGCTACGGAAGACCACGACAAAGCGATGCTCCTTGACCGGTTCCACGAAGATCTCCACGCCGGGGATCTTGACCTGACGGAGTTTGATCGCAAGCGGGGCGCTCTCCTCGGTGGCAATCCGGCCGGCGCGGCGGTCGCTGATGCTGCCTTGGGCGTCCAGAGCGCAGAAATTGCAGCGGATGGCCACGTCGTTGGGACCAACGTGGAAACCGACCCCGGTCGCCTCCAGGACACCGCGGCCAATGTCGTACTTGATGGGGTCGTAACCGAACAGACCAAGGTGGCCGGGACCACTGCCCGGCGTAATCCCCGGCTTGATGGGGTACATGCTTCCCAAGACGCCTTTCTTCGCCAGTCTATCCAGGTTCGGCGTTTTGGCGGCTTCCAGTTCGGTAGGTCCACCGGGTTCGATGGGCAGGCCGCCGATGCCGTCGGCCACGAGCATGACGATCTTCGAGTCGTTCTTGACGTGGAGTTCGCGGGTTAAGATCTGGGGGTCCATTTCGGGTTGCTCGCAAGTAAACGGGTTCGCGCAGGCCGGGACGATGAATCGAGGCAACCCATTTCGTACCGCTTTCGCAGTTGGCGAGCAAGGGGATGGCGACGGGACGTGGCTCGGTCGGGAGACCGGCCACAACCGCCGTCGTCGGGAGGCCCGGCACGACCGTCGGCTGGGCACGACCGTCAAAGGTCAGTCGTCTTCTGGCGCGATCATCGTGGCGACGCGGGGATCAAGGCCCGCGGCGGCGGCGCGCTCGGGGTCGGCGACGCACAGGTATTGGAACACGTGGCGGTCGATCTTCTGGGCGAGGAAGCGGACGTTGCCGGCGCACATGGCCGCGTTGACGCCGAGCGGATGATTCGACGAAGGGCGGGCCCAACGAGGATTCGGCGCGATCGCCGGCACGTCGAAGTCCGTGCCATCGTCGCCTTCGTTGATCGACAGGCCGTTCCAGACGAAGCCGGTGAATTGTTGGGCCTCTCGGGCAGAGGTCGGTTGCTCGCCGTCGTAAGGCCGGGGCCGGTCGATGTGATCGCGGTTGTCGGCCCAGTTGCCGGCTTGGAGGTTTTCGGTGAACAGAATCGTGGCGGCGAGGTTCTTGTGCATGCCGACTTGCGACCGGCTGGGGCCCTTGCCGGCGAGGAGATATCGGCTGAACGCGAGGCCGTTGGCGAGGTTAGGCCGCGCGGCGTCTTCGATCGCGCCGGCGTTGATCACGAACGACAAGGGCTGGTCGCCGGTGGCCGTGTCGTCGTCGGGACAGACGAACGCCGAAACCGGAGCGACGACGTAAGCTCTGTCCGGCTTGGCGCTCGTCCACGTTTTTCCGAGCGGGGCCTGACCCAGGTATTCGAGCAACGGGACCGGCCAGACCAGCGGTTGGTTGCGGGTCCCGGCGGCTCGGCGCGGGCCGCGCTCGACGAGGGCGGGGTACGCATCGCTGTTGCCGTGGCGGAGTTCCGCGGCATGCAGGAGTTCGCGCAGGCGGTTCGCGCAATCTTGACGGCGGGCCTGGGCGAGCACCGCCTGCAACATCGGAAACGACATCGCCATCAACATGCCGATGATCGTGATGACGACGAGCAACTCGACGATCGTGAACGCGGGGCGGTTCGTACGCATGGCTCTGGCTCCTGGCGCGGTCGAATGGAAAGTCGCCGCGAGCCAACGCCGGCGCGCGGAGCG
>JABWBZ010000296.1 GCA_013359335.1 bacterium | reverse complement strand
ATGTTCTTGTAACTGAAAAACAAGGCACAACTGAAATTCCCCACTACATGACGCTTTTTTCCGGGCTCGTCAGGAAAACTTCCCAAACCGATACCGAATACGATCAAAACGGGTCGAACAATATTTCAAAAACTACGACTTATAATTATCCTACCAATTCCCCGTACCCCTCGACCATTACCGAAGCCATCGACGGAACTACTTATTTAAGACGTGTTACCAAATTCAAATATGCCAAAGATTTTACTACGACCGCCGGAACGATTGGCCTGATGAAAACGATGAATATCCTCAGTCCGGTCATTGAGAAAACGATTTATAAAGATTCCGAATCGGCTTCCAATGTCGTTTACTCGGAAGCCAAGGAATGGCAAAATTTTACCATCGGCTCGGCAACAAAACCCAAGCCATACAAATTTTATAAATGGCGTGGCTCAGGCAGTTTTTCTTCCGTCTCGGAAAATGTTTCGACAGGAGCGTTGACGTTCGATTCCAATTACAAATTGCAGGGAACGATCAATAGCTACGACAACTATGGCAATTTCCCCACGTCGATCACCGATGCTTTGGGAGTAACGACCACATTTCAATGGAGCGATACGTACAAGGGCGCGAAACTCACCCAGCGCGGGCTGACTATAAACGGAGTGCCGCTTTTTCAAAACTATACTTACAATTCATTTCATCAGGTTGAAAAAATCATCGATGAAAATAGCGTTGAAACCCGCTACGAATACGACGGCTTCGGAAGGCTCGTCAAAGTCGTCGGGCCCGCCCAGGAAACCCTCAAAGAAATCTTCTATCACTTCAAGGAGAACTAATCATGAAACATGCATATCTTCTGGTTCTTCTTGCAACCACGATCGAACTTTTTGCCCAAACAAGCAGCAGTTCTAATCGCAATTACATTACGGTGACAACGTATCCGAATGGGAAAAATGTAACCTCCGTTCCGGGTCTGTCAGGGAATGAATTACCCAACATTACCGCGATGAAATCCGTGACATTCTACGATGGGCTTGCCCGTGAAACGCAATCGCAGACTCTGAGTTCGGACAATACCAAAGTCATCGCATCGCACAAGTTTTACGACTCCAAAGGCCGCTTGGAAATCGTCACGAAGCCTGTCGAAGTGACGGGAACGATGGATTATCTCACGGAAAGCAATTTCTATTCAGGAGGCGCGAGCGGTTCCTATTATCCCGGCGACAATAAATCTTTCCAAAAAACAACTTACTTATCCGAATCGCTCAATCGGGTTAGCCAGGTCACGCCGTTCGGCGCCGCATTTCATAATAACAACAAATTCGTGGCCACATCCTATTGGACGGACCCGGTTAATAAATTAGTCATCACCCGAACGACCGACGAAGACGGTAATATCAACGAAGTTCATCAGGATTTATTTGGCAATAAAGTCAAACAGATCACCGATTTTTTGCCCAACGATATCGTCACGACGTTTTCGTATGACGTGATGGGAAATTTAATCAAAACATTATCACCTAAGTTTTGGGAGGAATCGACCGTCGTCAATAACAATCAGCAAGATCAACTTGGATATAGTTCATCGACTCAAACGCTGACGTACACCAAACCGGCTAATACCGTCTCATCGTCAGTCCATATCTGGATTCAATCGATCAATGAATGCGGTATCGAAGCCTATACGGGCGATTCAAGTCGTACGGCGGCTTATGCCAAATGTTGTTCATGGCAGCTTAATTGGCAATATCGCATTTATACCAATGGCGTAGCCGGTTCATGGCAGTCATTAAACGGCTATTCGCAATTCGATATCAATCTTTCGTCGGATCAGACGGCGGTGGATATCCAAAAAACATCCCTGACGCCTGTTCCGATTTCCAACTGTACAGGCTATCCTACCGTCATCATGCACTTGGACGGCACCGCAACAGTTTCTACTGAATCCAAACACGCCACGACGTATCAGTACAATACGCTCAATCAACTGACCAAAAAAATCTCTCCCGACGAAGGCACGATCGATTATGTGTATAATAAAGCCGGCCAGCTTCGGTTCGTGAAAGACGAAAATCACCGGACGAATTTCACGTACAACGGCACGCGCACCTACTGGACGTTTTATAAATATGACGAACTGGGACGCGTGATCCAGCAAGGCGAAAAAACCGACGATCCTTCACTATCTACGATTCAGTCTTCGGTCGATGGCTCGCCGTACGTCGGCTCAGGCAGCTATCCGACGTCGGGTGCGGTCACGACGGTGTGGAATTACTACGATAGTTATACATTAACCGGTGCGCCTTCGGCGCATTTATCTTCTTCGCCTGCGGCGGAAGAAAACTATCCCAAAGGCCGCCTCACGAAAAGCTTCATTCACGACTTGCATTCCAATGACTATATCGAAGAATTGTATTTTTACAATCAGTATGGCCATTTGGTGAGGAAACAAATCTACATACCATCGCTGGGCACGAAAGAGATCCGATATTTTTACGACGCTTCAGGCCGAGCGCTGAAAATGGCGTATCAGTCCGGACAAAGCGATCAATTTTTTCAGTGGTATGCGTATGATAATCTTAGTAGATTGGACAGTGTTTTTTCGAGTCAGAGTACCGGCAGGCCGTCAACGCCCGATGCCGTCTATGACTACGACAATAACCACGGCGGGAAAGTGAGCCAGATGAAACTCGGCAACAACATCCAGACGATCACGAATTCGTATAATATTCGTGATTGGCTCGCACAAATATCATCAGCGGCTTTTTCTCAAACTCTGAAATACTACGACGCTACAGCCGGTGCACGATACAATGGCAATATCGCGCAGACCAACTGGACGACGCAGACCCAATCAGGCAGTCAAAGCGGCGCATACGACTTTACTTACGACAAAGCAAATAGACTTTTGAACGCGGCGTCGACGAGCGGGCCTAATTTCTCCGAAGTCTTGACCTACGATGCCAATGGCAATATCAATTCGCTGACGCGCAGTACGAATCCTGTGATGAATTATACGTATGATACGAATAAACCGAACCGGTTGAATTCCGTGAGTAACGGACTGACAGCGGCATATACGTATGACGGAAATGGAAATATGCTGAGCGATAATACGCGAGGGAATTTTACGTATGATTATCGCAATCTGCCTACTCAGATGAATCTCACTTCTACAGGAAATGTCGTGACGATTCAAAATCAAACGCT
Source organism: bacterium (assembly GCA_013359335.1). Taxonomy (GTDB): domain Bacteria; phylum CLD3; class CLD3; order SB21; family SB21; genus JABWBZ01. The sequence goes on along the minus strand of JABWBZ010000296.1, from coordinate 888 downwards.
TTCAGGAACGTATTCAAATTCAGCAGGTGACAGCGTCTCGATCAAAGATGTCACAGTGAATACCGGATCGAATGTGACTATTGAATCGCGGAATGCTGTGCGTGTGCAAGCCGGTTTCCAGTCCAATGGCGCGACAGTAAGTCTGAAACCGGGCGTAAGCACGGCAGGAAGCGGCGGGAGTAGTTATACAGGAAATCTTTTCATGACCTACGACGCTTCAGGGCAAAGAGTCAAATACTTGAAAGGGAGTGCGAGCGCTCCACAGGATGGGAGCAGAATTTACGTAAGAGGTTCGGACGGGAAAATACTTGCAGAGTATATTCGAAGTGGTAGTAATTGGAATTTAGATCATTATAATTTGTATGGGAATGGGCTTGTTGGCAAATTGAATTCATCAAGTCAGCGATATTATTATCTTGCCGATCATCTCGGAAGTAACCGCGTTATTTTAAAAGATAATAGCGGAACGGCATCCGTTGAATCTTGGAGCGATTACTATCCGTTCGGTAAGATCAGCCGTAGCTCAGAGACCGCAAACACGCCGAGCGAGAAATTTACCGGTTATCAATTGGATATTGAGAGTGATTTGAATTATGCAGGAGCCAGATACTACAATTCTGTCATTGGAAGATTCATAAGTGTCGATCCGATGCACCAGTATGCAAGTGGGTATGTGTATTCGGGGAATAATCCTACACGTTATTTTGATCCTACTGGACTGTGGGGGACAGACTTCTTTGCAGATATGGGACATTCCGATGAGTATATTGAACAAGTGTTGAGTGCAAAAAGGAGAGAAATTGTATGTTATTGGGCAACCGCTGCATCTGAAAGAGAAATTGGTAATGGGCGATTTGCAGTTGAGTTTCAGGATAATAGCGATGGTGG
>JABWBZ010000024.1 GCA_013359335.1 bacterium | reverse complement strand
GCTCTCAATGGAAAGGATGCGCTCTTTTTACCGAAATCATACTTCAGGCCTGCCCTGAATGACGTGTGAGACAGTTGAGTTCCAAGATCCCCGTCTATACTCGGAACAAAGGAAGATTGCCATTTCTCAAATTGCGATACATTAAAATTTTTTTCACGGTTCCAGACTTTTTCATAACCGGCCAAAATTTGTAAAAAAGGCAAAACAGGAGTTGTAACAAGGAATTGAATCGCCTGGTAATCAAATTTACTTATCCCTCGGCGATAGGCCGCAGAAATATTAATTGGTTTAGAATTCAGTCCGCCGCTAAACTTCAATGTTTGCAAGCCTCCCAATTGCCATTCACGCCAATTGGTCGATGAAAAAACTTGTCCACCCGAATATCGAAGCTGTAACCCAACAAAAGGTTTGGCGTCTAAGTTTTCCATATACTGCAGCGAATCGGATTTCAATTTTTTTAATGAAAGCGAATGAATGCCGGCGCTTAATTGCAGCATTTTAAAATATACAGTCGCCCAAGCGTTTACTAAAATATTATTCGAACGGCGTTGTTTGGAAATAAAATTGACATAATAAATATCCTCACTTACCGATTCCAATACCGGACGTTCTGTAATTTCTTTTTGAGTATACAACTGAACAGAAGAGTGGAGTTCGAAAAACCTTTCCCGGCGCGTTAACTGAATTCCAATCGGAATACCCGCTTCGTAGCGGTCGGCGTGCGATGTGATTTTATCAGCATCGATAATGCGAGCGCTGTCCGGTAGTTGAATAATGATCATCCCCGGCAATACATCGAATATTTGGTTCTGATTAATATTGAAAAATGCTTTCAATCCCCACCGTGCATGATCGTAATTGAATAATAATTTCGATCCGACGTAATGACTTTTTGAAAAAGTATTGCCGGTCCAGTCGCCCACAATGGCCACGCTTATTTGACTGCGAAACGGAACGTACACGTTCGTTTCCTCAGTCCATTGGGCATAAGCTTGAACGTAAAAAACCAATAACATCCAATAAACAATCCCCCGGTTCATCTTATTTTCTTCCGTTCGATTTCAATCAAGGCTGCCAGATCCGCTTCAAAATTTTTTGGTAAGTTTTTAAATCGCATTCGGATGACTTGATCGCTCTCGTTATTTTCTATTCCGGCTGAGATGTGTTGAACGATATAGTCATTATACTCCTCGACCCGCTGTCGCAACGACTTTTCATCGGCCGTCGCATCGCCCTTAAGGTAGCTCATCGTCTTTTTAAGATCGCCGCTGTTTTCATTGCGCGCACGTATTACCCATCCTCGTAAATATTCCGTAACGGTAGTCCGGTGTAAATCCAGATCATTGGCAACGGCTGAAATACTGCGATGTTTGAATTCATATTTCCGAAACGCCTGTAAAATTTGATCGGCCAGTATGTCCCCGTTTTCTTTCGTTGGCATCACCGAATCGGTAATTTCAAAATCTTCCGGAATAACGAACTTGCGCTGGCGCATTCGGGCATTGATAACCGCACGTTGCGTGGCCGAACGCAATTGCCTTACATTGCCACGCCACATCTGGCCGGATAGCCATTCGACCAATGCCGGAGAAAATTGCAGAGACGCATCAAGTTCGTACAAAAACTGTTTAAAAATCAGTTCAATATCCATCCGCCGTTCTCGCAGCGGCGGAATCTCAAAATGAAACCCATTGAGGCGATAAAAGAGGTCCTCACGAAATTTTCCTTTCGCAATGGCATCGGCAATATTTTGATGCGTGGCCGCAATAATCCGGACGTTAACGGCAATCGGTTTAACGCCGCCCACACGTTCAAATGTGCCCTCCTGCAAAACGCGCAGAAGTTTGACCTGAAAGGCAAGACTGGTTTCCGCCACTTCATCCAAAAAAAGCGTGCCGCCATCGGCAGCTTCAAATCGTCCGATCTTTTGTTGAACCGCGCCGGTGAACGCGCCTTTTTCGTATCCGAAAAGTTCGGCTTCTATCAAATTTTCATTCAATGAGCCGCAATTCACGGCAATAAAAGGTTTTCCTGCCCGCTCCGAACGTTGATGAATAAATTGAGCCAATTTTTCTTTTCCGGTTCCCGATTCTCCTATAATCATAACGGCCAGATCGGATTTGGCCACCTGATCAGATTTTTTCAATATGTCCGACATCGGTGAATCGCGGTGATAAAAAATTCCGGACGATTCACAAGTGCCATCGAGTTCCAACGGAGGAATCTGATAGGAAAGTTGCTCATAATAATTAAGCCGATAGCGCAAGTCTTCCATTTCCGCCGTTGAAGAATGCACTGAAGACGGTTGATGTACGGTCGAACTTTCTTTCCGTCTTCGATGCAAGATTGGTATTAGCATAAAAACAATTCCGGGAAGGAACGATGCATACCAATACACATCGAAGTAAATTTTCGTAAAATGTAAAAAAATCGTTATGATTAACCATGCCGATACGGACAGTACGCCCCATACCATCATTCTTTTCTTGAAAAACCATCCGCCTAAAATGATCCACGAAACCGTAAAACAAAGAAATACCTTCCAATCCGGCCATAGGATTTTGTAATCCTGATTTTCTATTGCCGCTATCATTTGAATCTGAATTTCAGAAGTCGACATGGAAAGTCCATTGTCGCCAACTATATAGGAAGTCACACCGGGATAGTCCAGATACACCATCACATCCTGATCTTTACAACTCACTTCACCCCGTATCGCTTGAATTAACGTATAATCGGCTGTAAATGCTTTTTGCGGAAACGAAATCACTATCCGATTGGACGGAAGGTTTGAAACAAAAAAATCCGGAAGGGTTTGTAAACCGTAACTGTAATGAATCCCGTTATAATCGGATTTAAGTCCGCTGGAAAACGGATAATACAAACGATCCGCCGGAATTTTTTTTCCTCCCAGAATCATGTCGATATCGGGATCCGTTAAAAGATATACGTCCGGATATCGCACTAACTGTTCATAAAAAAATTCATCGGACTCAGGATGAACAATGTCCGCTTTGACAAAAGCCATATCAATAAAAATCCGTTTAGCGCCGGCTTCTTTGAGGTTATGAATAGCTATGCCGTACCATCGTCGGGCAATGGGCCACCCGCCGAGTTCCTGACCATGGATAGTGTTAATCACAATACTGACTCTTTCTTGAGTTAAACCATCGTGGCACAAACTCAATAAACAAAACGCGCTGAATATAAATCTCATTCCTAATCCGTCAGATAAATATGTTTTAAATCATCCGTAAATACCGCAACCGATACTTCATAATTGGTACCATCGCGCTTATCAACAGCATGAAATTCATCAGTCTCGTACAAAGTAGAAACAGACAAAGTGAATTGAATTGATTGGCCGACCCACTTATTTTTAAGCAATTGCAATTCTTCTTTTGGGATAACTATTTGGGATGAGTTGCTTGTTGGAATAAAAGCTGTATAAATGTGACCTTCTGTTGTAGAATCGTTAGAATTTGGATTCGTTGGAGCCAAATATATATAGGAGTCGTCGCCGATTTCCTGATTCAATTGTATTACCATATCTGAAGTAACTGAAAATGCCGCATTTTCGACAATATTAGTGATGCTAATTGGAGTCCCCAAATTAATCTCTGTCGATATGTTAAAGACGTGATCCGAGTTAACCGCATCAAACGCGAGCGGCGACACATGATTCAATGCACCGTGATACATATAATGCGTCACATCAATAGTATCTTGGTGTGCAGGTATCCCATTCGAATCAGGTACTTCAACTATTTGGTATGTATGAAATCGCGGTAGAGTAATTCCGCCTAATTGAACTGATCCAAAATCCAAATAATGATCGCCTCGTATGCGATAAGCTAAATCAATTTGAGCGCTTCCATCTGTTCGAATCAAGAAGCTCAAATTTCTGTCCCAATCTATCGCATTATTTTGAAATTCTGCCTTACTATTTGGATCGTGACTAATTAATAGCGTCTGATTATTTGAGTCGCCATGCTGAACAATATTTGCATTTTTGTCACAACCTGCCATAAATAGCAAAATGATGGCAAAAAAAGCTAAGAACACCAAAGCGATCAACTCTCTCAATGATGTAGACATGCCGTTATCATTTTTCCAATACATAGTAAACTCCTTTTACACTTTATTAAAGCAATTGGTTATTTTCAAGTTACATTTCTATGAAAATATTATGCCAACTCCATTAGTTTTTAGAAATTAATGGTTTAATGCTAAAAAAAAAGTGTATGGAACTAACAAAAAAGTGTATTGGACGGCTTAACCTTACAACTCATGTCGAAAAATGACTCGCAGAAAACAAAAAAACCCCGCGAACGTTTTTCGCGAGGTTTTTATCGGCTGCTATGGGGGAATTTTTTTAGAATGCGTAATTGATTCTGAAATTAACTTTATATGAACTGTTTTTTACCGAAATGTTTTTAGCGACGTCAATTCTGAAAAAATCGCTTTCATCGCCAAAGCCTACACCAAGATCCGTTTCCATATCATTCAAATTGACGCCTTTTGCCGCATCACGATAGCTGTAAATTTTATTATTCCAGGTGTAACCGGCATCCATAAATAAAATCAAGCTGAAAGGATCGAGCAGAAAAATTCTATCGTCGCTGAAGCGGCCGGAACTGACGCGGTACTCCACATTGGCGAGCGCCATCTGGTTGCCTGAAAATTCTTTGAAGTTATGTCCGCGCAGCGTTGAAATGCCGCCAAGATAAAATAATTTTTGAACCGGCACATCGCCCGTAGCGGCGCCTATCATTAACCGAACGTCTAAGTTTTCCCAGCGGCTCAACGGCTGATACCGCGCGGCCTGAACCGTGTATCGAGCAAATTGAAAATCTGAATTCAACTTATCCAAACCTTTTTCTCCGCGCGCTTCGATCTTCCAGCCGCGTCGTTTGGTAATTTTTCGTTTCCAATGGTATTCGGACAGGTTATTGAATTCCGCCGCGCCGGAAACCGTTACCATCGTGCCTTCATCCACTGCAGGATTGACCCGGAAATCTTTTTTCGGCAAAAACAGCCCCCAACGCACCTCATTGGGTAACGAAAAATATTCATCGCTATTGTAACCGGCCGTCAATTTCAAATACGGATTCAGATTCTGACTGGCGTGAAACCCGTAACCGCGCAAGCGGTAATAATCCCGGTAATCGTTTTTAAACAACAGAGCATTCATGGCATTTTCATAATGGCCGACCAGCCACGAGTCCTGCGTACCGGTCAGATCGTGAAATTCACCGCCGGCTTCAAACCTAAACGCTCTTCCCCAAAATTTGTCCAATCCCAATTGATAATTAAATTTCCCGCGGCTGAATGCGTATCCCAATTCGCCGTAAAGATTAAAAGGTTTGTTCCGATATATTTTGTGATTCTTTTCAATTTTGAGACCTAAATAAGCTCCGTCGACACGATTGTAATCAAATGTAAAATAATTGGTTTTATACTTTCTCTGGAAGGTTTGAATTTCATCGGCAAAATCTACGTCTGAAAAATCGTTCCACCGGTCGCCTTCATCTCCCCAATCTTCGCCGCCGGATGATTCTTCGTCAGGGTCATTCGAATTTTCATTTTCCCAATCCCTGTTCCAATTTTGATTTTCGTCCCAATTTTCATCCCGGTCTTTTTTTCTGTTTTTCTGCATTTCACGTTTATAGCGATTGTTGAAACCCGCGGTAAATTGATCCTGGCGGGCTTTCATTTCTTCGGCCAATTGGCGCATTTCCTCGCTCAGCGATTGCATATTGTCATGAATAGATTCCATTTGATTTTCATCGATCACCGGCAATTCGGGAAGCTCGGGCTTCACAGCGAGCGGAGCTATGACGCGCGCATCGCCGTCGTCATTCAAATCTTTCCAATCGATTTCCTCCTGGCTGCCTTCAACTTGTTTTGCGTCTTCGACAATAATTTTCCCGTGAATGACCACAGCATTTTTGATAATTTCGCCTTCGCCTTCCAAAACGATGTTGCCATTGGTCACCACGACGCTGCCATTGAGCGTGCCGGCGATGCGAAGATTGCCGTTGACCACCAGAATATCTTTGTCGATCACACGGCCGGACTTCATTTCATAGTCGCCTTGAACGATCATAAAATTTTTCGAATTGGAAAAATATTTTTTTCGGATTTGGTCGATGACGTCATCATCGACTATGCTGGTCTCACTATTCTGGGCAAATCCTCCGCCAGCAGCCAGACAAAGGGCCAACAGGTAAAAAAGCCGGGATAGTTTCATGGTTCCTCCTTGCATGGAACGAAATATATTCTGAATCTTTTTTAAGAACGGAAGTAAATAGAAAATTTTGCAGACATGAAATCATACGTATGGCTACCGTAAAGTTTCATGTTTTTTAAGGATTTTTTTTTAAAGTAAGGAGGCTATTCCGGAGGCAGGTTAATCGACGCTGTACAATTATTTCGTATCGAGTTCTTTTAAATTTTTCTCGGCATAGTCCACGCCGGTTTTATATTGGATGGCTTTCGACAGTTCTTTGGCCTCGGTAAAATATTGGCGGGCACGCGTCCGGTCTTTCAGGGTTTTGTGTGCGTCGCCGAGCGACAACAACGAAAGCGCGACAACCCGTTTGCTGCCGAGTTGATCCGCCAGTCGGTGCGCTTTGTCAAAATAATCCAGCGCTTCCTGGGCGCGGTTCATTTCGACCAGCACGTCGCCGACGCTCATGTACGAAAACGGCAGGTAAATTTTAAAGCCGATTTCTTCGCGCAATTTCAACGATTCGTTGAATAATGCCAACGCTTCATCTAGTTTTTTTTCCTTCTGCATTAAAAATGCAATGTGCCGCGTAGCATACGACAATTCAAGTTTGAATCCGTGTTTTCGCGCAAGGGTTTCCGCCTGCCGGTAGAATGGCATCGGATCGGCGCTTTGACGGCGCTCATGGATAATGCCGCTGTAAAAAATGGCTTCCGCCTCGCTGCGCGCATCGCCGATTTGGCGGCTCAGAACCAGCGCTTTCTGAAAATAATCCGCCGGGCGATCGTAATCGCCTTCGCCTCGGTTAAACCGCATCGCATAATAAGTAAACCCGATCCAGATATGCATTTCCGCTTCATCGCGAAAATCGCGCGTACTGTCGAGCAATTCCCGCGCTTCGAATAACGATGCCAGCGCTTCTTCGTAACCGACATTGGAGGTAAAACTCTGAAACGCATACATCTTGCCGCGTTTGATCAGAAGCCGGGCATGAGTCAGTTTGTCCGTCCGGTCGATTTTCAATAAACACGAGTCCAGCAATTTAACTGAAATATCCAAACGCCCTTCATAAAAATGCGCTTCCGCTTTTTGCAGAACGTTTTGCGCGGATTTATCGGAGGTAATTAATAAACCAACTATAGCCCATACTAACATCATAATTCCTCGTTATTTCAAACCATTAAATTTTCCAGTAATAAATGCCCTCCGAGCCAAGATCCGTAACCATCGGCCGTTGCAATATGTCCGGCATTTCCGATGTTTACAAAATCGCATCCCCATGATTCAGCAAAAAATTTCGCACGATCCATCGTCACAAGCGGATCGTTCCCGCTGGCTACCACCAAACCTGGAAATGAAAACCGCTGAAGCTGAACCGGACGAAATCCGCTTATGACGGAAGGAAAGTTGGGCGCATCCGGATCCGACGGAGCGACTAACATTGCAGCGTGAATATAAGCCTGAAATTGTGCAGCCCACCAGGCAACAGTATGGCATCCAAGACTGTGCGCTACAAGCAACACCGGCCCGGCAATGGTAGTAATAGCGGCATCCAACGCGCGCACCCATTCATCCCGCTCCGGATGATTCCAATCGCGTTGGTCCACGCGGCGATATTCAGGATGTTCCCGTTGCCAGATACTCTGCCAATGGTCGGGGCCTGAGCCGGTATATCCCGGCGCCATCAGCACAGTCGGGCGATTCAAAAAGCCTCCCGAAAATCGCTTTTGGCAAATTCATCGCGCGCAGAGGCCGACGTCGCAACGCGCTGCCACCTGTCTTTGTCTTTTTTGTAAATGGACAGCCATGAACTCCGGAAGGCTATCTCTTCTTCGGTTCCGTCTTTTTTGCGTTGAATGCCGCGAACTTTGACTTCACCGATCAGCCATGCCGTTTTGCCGTCTTCGGAAATTTCAATAACAGGCGGATTGATATCGGTCACTTCAAGAAACCTCGTGTTTTTTAAATATTGATCGAGGCCCGGCGCAGTTTCCTGTTTCGTCCGGATTTTAACTTCGCCGTTGCCCACCGAGTACCATTTTTCAGCCGACGAGGCGAGAAATTTAACGGCATCGTGATCGAAATGCGCCTGATTAACGGCTTTGTACAGTTCCAATATGGCCACTTTTTCTTTATCGTAATCGATTTTTTTTCCGCATGCAGCCAGACTTACCAACACGCTCAGGACCATGAAAATTGTAAAAAATTTCATTTCTCCTCCTGCTTGAAAACTGCTTGAAAATATAAAAACTGAACTAATGGACGAAGGGTCGCCGAGATTTGGCGTGCGAACGAACAAATTTACGAAATATGCAATTAAAGTTTCAAAAATATGGGGTATTTTCGGGTTAATTTTACCGACCGGTGCGTATCAATGCCGCAATGTCCGGATGACCTTTGTTTTCCGCAATTTGCGCGGCCGTATTACCTGAATTATCTCTCGCCTTTGTATTAATTCCTTCTCCCAGCAACAATCGCACGGCCGAAGCGCGTCCGTATTCCGATGCCAGCATCAGGATCGTTTTGCCATCAGGCGTCAACACCGTTTTGTCCGCGCCTTTTTTTAACAGCGCTTTCAATATATCCGGCTTGCCTTTGATCGCCGCCTGCATCAGCGGATTAAATTGAAACCGATCCTTGACGTTAGGATCCGCTCCATTTTCCAGTAAAATATCGACAATATTGGCGCGATCCAGCAATACGGCAAACGTCAAAGCCGTTTTGCCATCGGCATCTTTGGCATTGATGCCCGCTCCGGCAGCGATCAAATCGGCCGCCAGTTCACGCGACGCATACCGTGCCGCGTACATCAAAGCTGTTTGCCCGTTGTCGGCGCGCGCGTTGACGTCGCCCTTTTTGGCCAGAAACATGCGAACGAGTTTAATATGGCCTTCACGCGCAGCGATCATCAATGGCGTCGAGTTATTGAGTTCGTCCGTGGCATTCGAATCATTGTTTTTGGTGAAGCGCACGTTCGGATCCATGCCCGCGCTCAAAAACATTCCGACGAGAATAACGTCGCCTTTCCGGATGCGTTCAAGAAAAGACTGATCGGTAAATTCAACGCCGAGTTTATCAAGTTCTTTTCGTGCCGTTTCGCGGCGATTGCGGCATGAGGCGGCCATCAGCGCGCATAAAACAATTATCACAATTAGTTTTAGTTTCATAAATTTCGTTTATCCGATTCGTTTTCGTCTTGCAAAAAATCAAAAAAAGTTATTTTTCTTCCCAATAACGTTCTTCATTCCACTGATCGGCGCTGTTACTGTATCCGTTCCGTTCCCAAAATCCTTCACGGTCATTCGCCATCAATTCAATTCCGCGTATCCATTTCGCACTCTTCCATGCGTAGCGTTTCGGAACGATGACGCGTACTGGCCCGCCATGATCGGCCGGCAGCGCTTCGCCGTCATGCCGGCAAGCCAGCAAAACATCTTCATCCATCATGACGTCGAGCGGCAGGTTGGTCGTGTAACCGCCGTAACAATGCTGCATGACAAATTTGGTTGACGGCTTGACACCGGCTAATTTAACCAGTTCGTTAAACTGCACGCCTTCCCATCGATTGTCGAGTCTGCTCCATGTCGTAACGCAATGAAAGTCGGCGAGGACTTCGACCTTCGGCAAATTCATAAACTGATCCCAATCCAGTACAATTTTCCGTTCAACCTCGCCGAAAATTTCCAATTTCCATTCTTTAATATCGATGCGCGGCGTCGGACCATAAGTGAGTACAGGAAATTTTTCGGTCTGATACTGCCCCGGCGCAATGCGCTGAATTCGAAGCGTGTCAGTCGATGTAATCTTTTTCATACTAGTCTGAGGTTATTTTTTGCGCTGCTTATTATTCCTTGTTCATTGTTAACTATTAATTGTTTCATTGTTTCTCATCCGCCGTAACTCCAACCCGTGTCCCGGAGCAACAGCAAGTCATCGTTGTCTCGAAACAATTTTGCATCCGTCACTTCCGCGATGATGACGCTATGATCGCCTTTTTCACTGCGATCGACTGTTTTGCACTCGATATAAGCTGGTGCGTCTTTAAATACGGGCAAACCTTTTTCCGTAAGAGTAAATTCGAAGCCGTTAATCGTTTTTCCGACAATCCTGATTTCCTTGAAAAATTTACCGGCCATTTCTTTTTTATTTTTGCCGACGAGATTGAGGGTGAAAATTCCGCTCTGCCGTACGGCTTCATTGGCCCAGCTTTCTTTTCTCAGCGCGATCATGATGAGCGGCGGCTCAAACGACGCCTGCGAAACCCACGTCACCGTCGATGCCGCGTACGGCGCGGGTTCGGTTTGACCATTACCACGGCTGGTTAAAATAAATAAACCGTAATGAAATAAGCGCAATATTTTTTTCTTATCTGACAAGCGTATTCCCTTTCGTTTTCAGTTGTGAGTTACAGAATTTAAAACCGATATCGCCTGGGACAATCGTGAAACTGCGTAAGTTATTTCATCGTCCGTATTGGTGCGTCCAACACCGAACCGGATCGAACTGCGGGATTTTTCGTCGCTCAATCCTATGGCTTTTAATACGTATGACGGCTCGCGCGTGGCGCTCATGCAGGCTGAACCGGTTGATACGGCAATTTCTTTCGCCGCCATCATCAGATTATCCGCCGGTACATTTCCAAAACAGACATTTAAATTATTCGGCAGTCGTAGAATTTTTTTAGATGCTTCTTGCGCCGTTCCATACGATCGTAAAATCGATTCGGGTAAAACAGCAGGACCGTTTAATAAACATTGGGAAATTGGCGCGCATAAACCTTCAAAGAGTTGCTGACGAAGCCGGATATATCTCCAAAAGTTTTCTTCGAATTCAAACCGCGCCAATTCGGCGGCCTTGCCCAGTCCGACAATGCCTGGAACGTTCAACGTACCCGAGCGCATGCCGTTTTCATGACCGCCGCCGTCCATTTGCGCCGCGAGTTTAACGCGCGGATTTTTGCGGCGAACGTACAACGCGCCAACGCCTTTCGGGCCGTAAATTTTATGTGCGGAAATGGACGCCAGATCGATTCCGAGTTCATTCACATTCACAGCGATTTTTCCGAACGCTTGCACGATATCCGAATGAAGGAAAATCCCCCGTTCTCGCGTAATCTGACTGATGGCTTTTAAATTCTGGATCGTGCCGATTTCATTATTCGCCATGATGACCGATACAGCAATCGTCTGATCGGTTATTGCTATTTTAATGTCAGCCGGATCAACACGGCCTTCATGATCGACCGGAATGACGGTAAGGTTGAAACCCTTTTTTTCGAGGTGATGGCAAACATCCAGCACACATTTATGCTCAATCGCGGTCGTGATCAAGTGCCGTTTTTTCTGTCCGTACATTTCTGCCAAACCTTTGAGCGCAAGGTTATTCGATTCCGTCGCGCCGCTTGTAAAAATAATTTCCGATGCTTCTGCGCCAATGCAATCGGCGACCTGTTTGCGGGCAATATTCACCGCTTCTTCGGCTTCCCAGCCAAATACATGCTGGCGACTAGCCGCATTGCCAAAGTTGATCGAAAAATATGGTAGCATGGCTTCGAGCACGCGCGGATCAACCGGCGTCGTCGCGTGATGATCGAGATAAATGGGCGTCATATCCATGGAATTAATAACGAAATAACCAAATGTTTATTTCCTGAAGGCGGCAAAATGTAGACAAACCCGTTTCTAAAATCAATATGGGTTTTACGAGGTTACACGAAGATTTCGAAACACGAAATTTTTTTTTATACAAATTTTTTTATGCGTTGCTGATGAAGTGTTTTATAAATGAATAACCTTTGGGCTTGCCCCAATGTTTCTGCGCAACCATTGACATTTTTAGTGAAAACGTCTATTTTGTTTTTACTAAACAAGGAACGACATGAATAAGATCAAAGCAGCCGTATTGGGCGCGACCGGCACCGTCGGTCAACGGTTTATCCAGTTACTCGATCATCACCCGTTTTTCGAAATCACGGCGTTGGCCGCTTCAGAAAAATCGGTCGGAAAAAAATACGGCGACATTGTTCAGTGGAAACTTGACACACTGATTCCCGACCGCCTTGCGAATATGATCATACAGCCGTGCGAACCGTCGCTCGACGCGCGCGTAGCTTTTTCCGGACTTGATTCTTACGTTGCGGGTGAAATCGAATTGGCGTTTGCTTCCAAAGGTTATGCCGTCGTGAGCAACAGCAAAAATTACCGTATGGCCGAAGATGTTCCGCTGGTGTATCCCGAAATCAACGCCGATCATCTTGCGCTCATTGACGTGCAGAAAAAAAATCGCGGTTTTAAAGACGGCTTTATCGTGACCAATTCCAATTGCTCGATCATGGCGTTTCTGAATATCATTCATGTTTTAGACCGCGATTTCGGCGTCGACAAAATGACGGCCGTTACGATGCAAGCTATATCCGGCGCGGGTTATCCGGGCGTGGCCTCGCTGGATGTACTGGGTAATGTCGTTCCCTTCGTCGGCGGTGAAGAGGAAGAAAAAATCCGCACCGAGCCTTTGAAAATTCTTGGAAAATTAAATCATCACCGGATTGAATTATCAAAAATCATTATCAGTCCTTCGGTCAACCGCGTACCCGTTCTCGACGGCCATCTCGCGGCGGTTTCCGTCAAACTCAAAAACAAAACGACGGTTGAAGATATCAAGGAACGTTTGCGCGAATTTAAAAGCATTCCGCAGGAATTGGAATTGCCACTGGCTCCAAAACGGCCCATCATCGTTCATGAGGCTATCAACCGCCCCCAGCCGCGGTTGGACATTCATCTCGAAAAAGGCATGGCGGTTTCCGTCGGACGCATTCGTCCATGCGAAGTTTTGGATTTCAAATTTACGTGCCTTGTTCACAACACCATCCGTGGCGCGGCGGGCGCGGCCGTACTCAACGCGGAATTACTCTACGCAAAAAAATTATTATAACTCATTTCGGTAATTTATGATCGTCATGAAATTCGGCGGAACGTCGGTACAAGATGCCGCAGCGATCCGCTCCGTCATACACATCGTTCAGAATAAATTATCCAAACGGCCGGCGCTCGTCGTGTCGGCCCTCGCAGGCGCGACCAACCATTTGTTGGAAAGTGCGCGCCTTGCCGTCGCCGGACAAAAACATAACGCCGAAGCGATTTTGAAAAAATTGCACGAACGGCATTCGGGCCTCTCGGCGGAATTAATCAAGCCAATCGCCGAGCGCGAAAAAGTCGAAACATTCCTGAAAACGACTTTCGACAAACTGCAAAGCCTCGTCGACGGCGTTTCGCTGCTGGGAGAACTCACCGACCGCTCGCTCGACATGTTTGCCGCGCAAGGCGAATTGCTGTCGTCGACAATCATTGCTTCTGCATTTCGCGAAGCCGGCGTCGATGCGCTCTGGTTGGATATTCGCGAAGTGATGATTACAGACGATCAATTTACCGCAGCCGCTCCGGATACGAATTTACTTAAAAATCATTCGGCGCGCCTGATCAAGCCGGCGTTAGAAAAAGGAAAATTAATCGTCACGCAAGGTTTTATCGGCAATACCAAAGACGGCATTACGACAACGCTCGGACGCGGCGGCTCGGATTACACGGCAGCTTTGCTCGGCGCCGCACTGGATGCAAATGATATTGAAATCTGGACGGACGTCGACGGCGTTCTGACGTCCGATCCAAAAATGGTACATGAAGCCAAACGCGTCAAGATCATGACTTTTCAGGAAGCGTCGGAACTGGCGTACTTCGGCGCGAAAGTGTTGCATCCGGCAACGATTACCCCCGCCGTCGAACGCAATATTCCCGTTCACGTATTCAACACCAAAAACCCTGTTTCTTCCGGTACGCTCATCACGGCGAAACACGATCGCACATTGGAAGGCGTCAATAATTGTGTGATCAAATCGATTGCGTACAAAAAAAATATTACGATTCTCAATATCGCGTCGACACGCATGTTGTTGGCTCACGGATTTTTGTATTCGATTTTCGAAGTTTTCAAACGTCTGAAAATTTCCGTCGACGTGATTTCGACCACGGAAGTCAGCGTTTCGCTCACGATTGATTTTTCAGACAAATTAGACGAAGCCGTACACGAACTCAAACGATTTGCACAAGTGACGGTCGAACAGGAACGCGCGATCGTCTGTCTCGTCGGCGAACAAATGCGCTACACGCCCGGTATTGCAGCGAGAACGTTTAACGCCATTCGCGACGTCAATATCAACATGATTTCACAAGGCGCATCGGAAATCAATCTGACTTTTGTCATCGCGCAATCAGACGTCGACACGGTCGTCAAACGATTACATGACGAATTTTTCTCCGGCCCGCTTCCATCCGCTATTTTTGAATAGGTGAACCATGAATATCGCATTGATCGGTCACGGAAAAATGGGTAAAGAAATTGAACGCATTGCATCCGATAAAGGACATGCGATCATTACTTCATTTACAAAATCGCGCCCGCTTTCGGCCGATAAAATTTCCAACGCCGACGTCTGTATTGATTTTTCATCCGCCGACACCGTGATTCAAAACGTCACGATCTGTGCGCAAGCGCAAACACCTGTAGTGATCGGAACAACCGGCTGGAGTGCACAGATTGAAAACATTAAAACCATCGTTCGCGAAAAAAATATCGGGTTGATTTACGCATCTAATTTTTCAATTGGCGTAAATCTGTTTATGAAAATTATTCAAACCGCCGGAACGTTATTCAATCATTTTGAAGATTACGACGTCGCCTTGCATGAGATTCACCATAATCAAAAGGCCGACAGCCCGAGCGGAACGGCATTGAGTTTGGCCGAAATTTTACTCCGGCAAATTCATCGAAAAAAAAGCATATTAACGGAAAAACCGAACGGGAAAATTTCACCGGAACAACTTCACGTAACTTCCATTCGGACCGGCTCGGTTCCAGGCACACACTCAGTTACTTTTGATTCATCCGCCGATAGTATCGAATTGACGCACACCGCGCGAAATCGCAGCGGGTTTGCCCTCGGCGCAGTGTTGGCAGCGGAATGGATTCGCGATAAAAAAGGTTTTTACACGATATCGGATATGTTGAATTTTTAAACAAAACAGGTTTTTATGACTATCGGAAAACTTCGCGGCAGCGGCGTTGCAATCGTGACGCCATTTCTCAAAGACGGCAGCATTGACGAAAAGGCTCTACGCCGTCTCGTCGATTTCCAAATTGACAACGGCACGGATTTTCTCGTTCCCTGCGGTACCACGGGTGAGTCCGCTACCATGGATGCCGACGAACGCAAGCGCGTGATACAAATCGTCATCGAACAAAATAAAGGACGCATTCCGGTGATTGCCGGTACCGGCACGAATGACACGGCGTCATCGATCAACTATTCACAACAAGCGCAGGCGCTCGGTACGGACGGTATTTTGCTCGTCGGGCCGTATTATAATAAGCCGACGCAAGAAGGTTTTTTTCAGCATTTCAAAGCCATTGCCGAGTCCATTTCAATTCCGGCAATTTTATATAACGTTCCGGGCCGCACCGGCAGCAACATCGAACCGAAAACCATTTTGCGGCTGGCGGAAATTAAAAATATCATCGGCGTGAAAGAAGCGTCGGCGAACTTCGGACAATTCATGGAAATTCTGAATCATCGCCCGAAGGATTTTTTGGTATTATCCGGCGATGACGCGCTCACGCTGCCGATGATGGGCATTGGCGCCGACGGCGTCATATCGGTTGCAGCGAACATTATTCCACGCGCAATAGCAGAAATAGTCAAATACGCTCATGAAGGACATTTTACCAAAGCGCAGGAAATTCATTATCGTTATTTAGACCTAATGAATCTAAATTTCGTCGAGTCCAATCCGATTCCCGTCAAGGGTGCGCTCGCGATGATGGGTATGATTGAAGAAAATTATCGCCTCCCTCTCGTGCCTATGCAGGACGTGAATAAACAAAGAATGCGTACGATGCTGGCGTATTTAAAATTACTCTGATCCTTACCGGAGAAACCAGCGAAAAAAAATGATTTCGTACGCATGCACAGAATCGCATGAACTGAATCACTATGAGTCATTTCGACGAGTGAAACGAGGAGAAATCTGTTGATCGTACGGATTTCTCGTCGCTACGCTCCTCGAAATGACTTTTAATTACGCATTTGCTGAACTCCTCAAACCTGACAAGAATCATAGTTTTTCCCCGCCTGCATGCTTACTTTCTACCGGCTGATTTTACTTTAGCTGGAGACATTATGACCCCCTATTATGCTTTATCGAATCCCATTTGCCGGATCGTCGAAAAAAATTCGGATCAATTTACCCGCACGGATCTGATCAACGTGATCGAAAGAAAACATATCGAACGGATCACGTTTCACTACACGGCGCTCGATGGAAAACTCAAAGAATTGAAACTGCCTATCACGTCAAGAGCACACGCGGAACGAATTCTCGCCGAAGGCGAGCGCGTCGACGGTTCGTCGCTTTTTAAAGGTATGGTCGACGCGGGATTGTCCGATCTGTATGTCGTTCCGGTTTACAAAACCGCTTTTCTCAATCCCTTTGACGAAAGTAGCCTCGATTTTGTCTGCCGATATATCACGCCGGACGGACAATTGGCGCCGTTCGCTTTAGACAATATTTTGCACAACGCTTACGAATTATTTAAAAAGAACAGCGGTTTGGAATTGTACGCCCTCGGCGAGTTGGAGTTTTTCCTTCTCAGCTCGCTCAATGATCCGATGTATCACGCCTCTAAACAAAAAGGTTACCACGCCTCGGCGCCTTTTGTCAAAAACGGCCCGATCCTCAACGAGATGATGAAATACATTGCTCAAATTACCGGCTCAGTCAAATACGCGCATAGCGAAGTCGGTTACGTTGAACACGTGTTCAGCCATTTGGAGGAAATACGCGGTCGTCAGGCGGAACAATTGGAGATTGAATTTCTTCCTGTACCGATCACGGATGCCGCCGATCATTTAATTGTCGCGCGCTGGCTGATGCGCAACGTTGCCTACAAACACGGAAGCGTGGCGACGTTTGCGCCAAAAATCGAAGAAGGCGTGGCCGGCAACGGTTTACACATCCACATGGAATTGCGCAAAAACGGCCGCAACATCATGCGCGACCCCGCGGGAAATTTATCGGTCGAAGCAAAAAAACTCATCGGTGGGTTGTGTACGTATGCGGATTCACTAACGGCATTCGGCAACACCGTCGCGTCGTCGTACCTCCGGCTCGTTCCCGATCAGGAAGCGCCGACCCGCGTGTGCTGGAGCGACCTCAATCGCAGCGCGATGATCCGCGTTCCTCTCGGATGGACTCAAACGCATCATCTTGCGAAAACCGTCAATCCGCAGGAAACGGCGCTGAGCGGCAACGGGACAAACGGACAGACGGTTGAATTGCGCACACCGGATGGAAGCGCGCTGATTCATCCGTTGCTCGCCGGTATCGCATTGGCCGTCGACTGGGGTCTCGCTCACACCGAAAGCATCGACTTTGCAGAAAAATTGTATGTGAAAGGCAATATATTTAAAGACAAAAATCTGCTCGAGCAATTGCCGGTCATTGCCAAAAATTGCGTCGAATCTTCGAAAATTCTTCATGAGAAAAGAAAATTCTACGAACGCGAATCCATATTTCCCCCAAGCGTAATCGATTATATGATCAAGTTACTCCGCGCTGAAAATGATGAAATTCTCCACAAATCACTCAACGATCTGCCACCCGACGAACGCCTTAGCGAAACCCGTAAAGTTCTGCATAAGGATTTACACAGGCATTAATGCGATGGCACACGGATAACCCTGATTCGACCGACTTTCACAGATTTATAATGAATAACCTAAAAAATGGTGGGCTTGCCTTTGAGTTCTTTTCGTAACGAAACATTAATTTGTGAAAATTCGTGTAAATTCGTGGCTGTTTTAACACAAAAATTTCCTTGTTTGTGGAAAACATTTTTTGTACTCTAACGATGACTCAAAAACAAACCATCAAGAGGACATGCCATGAAAAACTTTGCAGGAATTTGTTTTGCGCTATTAATGTTGGCGGTTTCGGCGACCGTTGCTCAAGATTTAGCCAAACTCGATCCGAATACTGCGACGGATGTTCTCGATAAATTAGGAAAAGAACATTACGCGAAACTGGTGAAAGACCACGAAGCCAAGTTGGCTGAATTAGAAAAAGCCGGCGTTCAGATTATCAAAGCAGACATCACACTCACGGTCGTCAAACCTACTCAAATTGCCTTCGCATGGCCGGTTTCAAGCGGCCAAAAACTCGCCGACAAATCCAACGTTGCGCGCGCGCCTTATGTCATGACGCTTTATCCGACCAAAGACCTTACCGGTAAAGACGCCGCCCAGAAATGGCAAATTTCGTATGCCGCCGGCGCTATTAAGGCTATTGAATGATCCTCACCGGCTTACGACATAGCCGGGCTCTGACATGGCCCGTCGCACTGATTTATTTTTGCCTCACGTGCTCCTCGACATTTGCGGTTTTTCACCGGCATCAGGTAACGGTTGATGCCGACAGCATCAAACCTCACGCGGCCAACCATGAATTACACGAATCCGGATGCGAAGAACACGTTACTGCTGGATTTGATTACAATCATCATTGCGTCATCTGTAAAACATCCACCGAACGGCTTCTATTAGCGTTTATCTCGTGGATTCCAATTCAAAGCGAAATTTATCTTTCCTTATTTACCGATACCTCACGCCTGGTATTTTCAAAACCATTCCTTACATCAGCGCCCGGTCGCGGTTCTCCCCTAGCCTAAATTTTTCATCGTTTTTCCACATTGCGGTTTTCTACGTCACGTTTCAAGCAACGGTGATTTTTTATTCATTAAGGAAAGAAAAAACCTATGAAAAATTTGGCTGTTCTTTGTTTGATATTTTTAATGAAACATTTTCCACTATTCTCACAAACACAGGTCAATCCTGACATCAGCGTCATCCCCGATTTTCGAACGGCGTGGCATAACGAACCCGGAACGGCGGACAAAAATCATTTGAATTTTAACCTGGAAGAAGTCGAAGTCGCTATCCAGGCGCCGCTTAATCCGTACGCACGCGCCGACGTTTTTGTCGCGTTTACCGGCAATGAAGACGAACCCGTCGATATCGAAGAAGCGTACTTTACTATACTCAAAGGTCTTCCTCTGAACTTCAATATCAAAGGCGGCAAATTTCTCGTGGATGTGAGTAAATTAAATACGGCCCATCCGCATATTTATTCTTTTGTTTACAGGCCGTTGTATCAGTCCAATTATTTCGGCGACGAAGGATTGAAAGACGAAGGCGTTGAATTTAACACTTTACTTCCCACGGGCAATGTCTATACTAAAATTAGCGCGACGGTTGGCACGGGTAATGGTTTGGATGGCGAGCGCAATAATTTATTTTATGCGAGCCGCCTGAGTTCGTTTTTCACATTATCGGATTACAGTGTGCTGGAAACGGGCATGAGCGGTGCAACGGGCATCAGCGATGTCACTGCCAAACGTTTTAAATATGTCAATGGCGACCTGAAATACAAATGGAAAAAAGATCAATACACGTCGTTGACGTGGTGGGCGGAAGGATTGTGGAGCCGCTCGGCAGATTTGAATACATGGGGATTTTATACCGCGGCCAATTATCAATTCAAAAAACGTTTTGAAGTCGGATCGAAATTCGATCTCTCGCAAAGCATCGATAGCAAAGATCAGACGCGAATGATTTCGTTAAATTTTAATTTCCTGCCGGTTGAAGAAACGCTCGTTTTCAGATTAGTGGTTTCGAATACCAAACCCGAAGGGGTAAAATCATTTAACGCCGTCATGTTGCAGACCGTTTTTTCATTGGGACCTCATAAAGCCCATGCGTTTTAATTAAAAATTAAGAATTAAGAATTAAAATTGAAAAGAGTTGATTATG
>JABWBZ010000295.1 GCA_013359335.1 bacterium | reverse complement strand
ACTACTCACGCTGGCCGAATGGTTAGCGCAGCATCGGCGAAAACTTGAGGAAATGACCTTTACCGATACTCAAATTATAGGGCTTGCGCAGGCCGTCGCGTTGATACCGGGATCTTCTCGTTCTGGCGTCACGATCACGGCGGGACTTTTTCTCGGTCTCACTCGTGAAAGCGCCGCGCGTTTTTCATTTTTGCTATCGATACCTGCCGTACTTGCCAGTGGATTGTTTGAATTGCGCGATTTGATCCATCATGGACTCGGCGGAGCAAGCCTTGCCAATCTCACGATTGCGACTATCGTTGCGGCTGTTATCGGATATGCCTCCATTGCCTTTCTGATCAAATGGCTGCAGACGCGTTCGACGATGATCTTTATAGTCTATCGAATCGTTTTGGGCACAATAATACTTTATCTCGCTTACAACGGCTTCATTCAATAGACAGTTCGTTTTTTAGAATTCAATTAACTACGATAGTTCGGATTTCAAAAAACATACGATAGCGCAAAATCCTGCGTACCGAATCCTTGCGATGAACGCGCATCATGAATGAACGCGTAATCAAATCTGAATTGTTGATCTTTGACTTTGAAGGGTATTGTTAGACCGGTAGTGAAGTCCTTTGCATCCAATCCGATCCGGATTGACACTTTATCAAGAATACTGGTTTCTATTCCGAAATGTGTTTTCGCAGGTTGTTTCGAATTTATTTCATAATCGCTCACCAACATTATTTCTCTCACCGTTCCCGTCAACGGCAGACGGTAGGCTGCGCCGATTTTTGTAATACGAGGTAAATCGTCGGTCGTAGTACGGTCGCCATCGCCATTCGGATCGCGCGTATATTTCAATGATTGACCGATTTCTTTTACGGCTATGCCCAGCGTCAATTGATCCGTTGCGCGATACATCGCTCCGACATCGACGCCTATCGACGAAGCCGAGACGTCATACACCTTAGAGTAGATCAATTTAGGCGTAATACCAAAAGCGAATTTTTTGCCGAAACGCAGCGCAAAACCCAAGAATGCCGTGTACTGAGTGTCTTCGATATTTTCGCCAAAAGTTTCGCCATTGCTTAGGCGTGTTTCCGTGTCTTTGAAACCGCTTTGAAGAATGCCAAATGAAAAACCTGCATTTGGCGGCAAAGGCCTTGAAAAACCGATATATGAAAACGTTCGGTCGAAACTCATCAAGCTGTACGAAAGGCTGACTTCTTTGTTTTTCAAAAACCCAAGACCAGCAGGATTATAATACGCGGCAAACGCATTGTCGGCTATGGCGACATACGCGTCGCCCAAACCTTTGGCGCGCGGCCCTAAACCTGTTCGCAAAAAAGCGCCCGCCTGTCCTGCCGAATCGGAAGCAAATGACAATGCTGACAGAAAAAATTGAATCACAAAAAACACAATGAATTGAAGCTTCATAGATATAGTCTTATTTGAAATTGCACGCGGATGACAAGGATTTGGTGGATAAAAAAATTAATCAAAAAATGAGCGATTATCAATGTGTTGTATTCAATTTCGTACCGTCACTTTTCCCCAAAATTTCTTTCTCCCGGCTTCGATGGTGTACACATAAGTTCCATTAGCTGCCTTTTGCCCTTTATTATTCAATCCATTCCAGGAAAAAGAATTATTTAACGGTTCGTTCTTCGCCACTATTGCTACTAAATCCAAGGCAAAGTCAAAGATTTTAATTGTCACTTTGTCGGTTGTATTCAAACCGGTTCGGTCAAATTCAAATCGGGTAATATTCGGAAGAATCGACGGCGAAAAAGGATTCGGGTAAGCGTAGCTTTTTGGTTCCCCGTTTTTTCCGGCATCCACATAAGCGCGCGCAAAACGCCACGTCAAGCCGTCATCGTCAGAAATGGCCAAACCATCCTGATTGCCGAAATAGATAATATGATTAACCGTATCGACGCCGATAGTTTGAAATACCGGCGAATAATTGCGGTCGCCGTTATTTTTATCGATCAGGGTGATAAATTTTTCCCACGTCAGTCCCAGATCGCGTGAACGAAACATACCGTCGTCTGTCGCCGCGTAAACTGTTTTCCCGTCGAAGGCAATATTGTTGACGAAAGGCCCGTGCAAAACCACACGCCACGTTTTGCCGCTGTCAGCCGTAACGGAAAGGCCCGACGATTCGGCCGGATCGACGGCGCGATTCGTCGCCGCCCAGATATTCCGGAAAGTAGTTCCGCTTTCTTCGTAAATCTGTTCGGCCAGCGCTACGACAAAATTTCCTGAAATGCCGCTGTTTTGAGCAGTAAATTTTTTCCAACTCAAGCCGCCGTCGGTCGAATAATTAATACCGCCGGCAGTTCCGGCCCAGATTCCATCCGATGCCGCTAAAACCGAGAACGCCGTATGATTATAAACTTGTTGGCCGTTCGAATTAAACGGGCCAACATTAAAATCATAAAATTGATCGGCACGAACTTCATCTAGCGTATCCGGCGGAATAGCAACCGGTTCAAATTCGCCAAACGACGTCGGCGTCATTCGTCGCGCCATCTTGATACCTCCCGCAAAACTGGCAATCCACACCGACGAATCCGTTACGGCCAAATCGAAAATTACATTGTCAATGTTTGTACGAATAGACGTCGTACTGATCGTATCGCCATTGGAGCGAATGATAAATCCGAATTTACTTTGGAAAGTATCGATGGGTTGCGGGATATTTTTCCATGTTACGCCGAAGTCCGTTGAAAAACTTATTCCTCCGCCGGCGCCGACATTAGGTTTGGGTGAAGACGAAGTATCAAAAATAGTTGAAACAAAAATAATGGAATGGATGAAATCGATAGCGGAAACGCCGCCTTTATATATTCCGTCCTGAATCGAGAAAATTTGCCACGACAAGCCGCCATCGGTTGAAATATTCAACCGGCCTCCGGCTTCCATTAAAATCGTATCGTTGACGATTTTGATAACGCCGATAGAATTGCCAGCAGGGCGAACCGAACCGACGCTGTTTTCAGACGACAGCTTGAACGTCGTTTGAGCACATAAAGCCGGAACACAAAGTAAGACAAATAAACCGATAAATCTCATCATATTCTAATTCGTTATGACAATTTCTTTTTCGAGCGAATTGCTTTCCAGTCCTGACTTGTCGAGCGCTTTGATTCTAAATAGGTATTTACCGAGTGCCGGAGGCGGATTAACTGAAACGGTTTCTGTATAAATTCCGTCGCCCGCCTGCGCATCGCCATTTAAGCCGTCGTCATTAAGCGGTCGTGGTTGACCACTAAGCGTTACGTTGACGCGTGTTACGGATTCGATATCGGAAAATCCTTCCGGATCGGAAACCTGAACGGTAATTTTGAATTCAGTCGCCATGGATGTGTACACCGTATCGGGAATAACCAAGTTACTGATCACCGGCGGATGGCCATTGTCGGGATTTTGAAGGATTATAATTTGAATCGTTTCGCCTGAATTTTTACCGCGTTCGGAAGGCGTTATCGAACAATTAAATTCCGACGTCTGTTGTTGCTGTAATGCAGTTGAATTTAATATTGCCGTGAAAATGCCATCGTACGCTGCATGATCGCCATTCAAACCGTCGTCTGTAAAATTCTTTGAAAAAGCCGACGATACAACGCTGCCCGAAGACATGGTTACCGTGGCTGAGACGGACAACGTATCGGATTCACGATCAAAAGTGTATACAAAAATGGTATCGGAAGCGCTCACGTACGCCGGTGCTTGCAACGATAGAATCACAGGAGGTTGATTCAAAGGATCATTTGAAAATTCTCCGCACGCAGCCAGTAGTCCCAAAAACAACCACACGAAATTGCGCATTATTAAATAAAATAAAAGAGTTGATAATGAAATAAATCGCGATTAATTAAACGCGGTTAATATAGAGAAACAGCGTTCTTTTGTCAATGAAGGACTGACAAATTTCTTGATTCCCCTTGTAAACTTCTCTATATTCGATGGCCGATTTTGGCAATCGGCTCTCGCCTTTTCACCCAATTTTTCTATCATGAGGATATCATGTCGCTCGGAAACTTCGTACTCGTGCTGCACTCGCATCTTCCGTTTGTCATCCACCATGGCAAGTGGCCTCATGGCATGGAATGGCTTTTTGA
>JABWBZ010000294.1 GCA_013359335.1 bacterium | reverse complement strand
GTGACGGTGCATGGCAAGGTCTCCGCTATGCCGTTGTTGCGCATCTCCTGTCCGTTGCAAAAAATGTTCGGTTGCGAGTTCGCGTTTTTGCTGATGACGATAGTTTTCCTTCGGTTGATTCCGTGATGGGGATTTGTTCAACTGCCAATTGGTTTGAGCGTGAAACCTTTGAAATGTACGGCATCACATTTGACGGCCATCCCGATCTTCGCCGTCTATTGACGCCGGAAGTATTCAAAGACTATCCGTTGCGCAAAGATTATCCATTGCGTGGCAAAGGCGAACGCGAAGTCATTCTGCCGGAAGGTTCCTAACCGTTCTGTTAAGCAATTCCATCACGCATTTGAAATTTTAGATTTCTTAGAGAAAGGTTGACGCTATGTCCGTCGAAAACCTCGAACAAGTGGAATCCACCATATTCGCTTCCACAAGCGACGAACTGAAAACGAAAGTCAAAGATCGTCAGAAAAAACGGCTTATCGGCGAAGACGATGAAGAGTCGGTACAGGCCTGGCAAAAAAGCGATACGATGGTGCTTAATTTCGGTCCTCAGCATCCGGCAACGCACGGCACATTGCGTATGGTGATGGAACTTTCAGGCGAAACGATTGTCAAACTCGATCCAAGTCCTGGCTATCTTCATACCGGGTTTGAAAAATTAGGGGAACATTATACATTCAATCAATTTATCGCGGTCACTGACCGGATGAATTATCTCTCGCCTTTATCCAATAACATCGGATTTGCCGAGGCGGCCGAACGCCTGCTTGGAATCGACGTTCCGCTTCGGGCGCAGTATATCCGGGTTATTCAGGCGGAATTATCCCGCATTGCCGATCACTTGGTAAGCATCGGTACACATGCGTTGGATTTAGGAGCTTTCACTGTATTCCTATATGCTTTCCGTCAGCGTGAATTTATCTACGACTTATTTGAAATTTCAACCGGCTCACGTTTAACTACAAGCTATACACGCATCGGCGGTTTGTTCCGCGATTTCCCCGAAGGCCACGAGCAACAAATCAAAGGTTGGTGCGACCAATTCCGTATCGTTTTCGACCAGATCGAAGGCTTGCTCAATCATAATAAAATTTTCCAGGATCGCACTCAAAACGTCGGAAAAATCGATGCTAAAACCGCCATCAACATGGGCATGACGGGCCCGGGATTGCGAGCATGCGGCATTGATTATGATATTCGTAAAGACGAACCCTACCTGGTCTATGACCGACTCGATTTCGTCGTACCGGTTGGCTCCGAAGGTGACGTATTCGAACGGTATCTTGTTCGCATGGAAGAAATGAAGCAGAGTTGCAATATGATTGAACAATGTCTACGCGACATGCCTAAAAGCGGACCGGTGAATGTCGATGACCACACAATCAGCCTTCCTAATAAAAGTAAAGTTTATGGCAGCATCGAAGGCTTGATTCACCACTTCAAAATCATCATGGATCATCACGGCATCGACATGCCCAAAGGCGAAGTCTATCACGCGACGGAAGCGCCTAACGGCGAATTGGGCTGGTATATTGTCAGCGATGGGAAAGGTGTACCGTATAAAGTTCACGTGCGGCCACCGTCATTTATTCATTTCAGTATGATGCCGTATTTGTGCCAGGGCGGCTTGGTCGGCGATGCTGTAGCTGTATTGGGAAGTTTGAATGTCATTGCGGGTGAATGCGACCGTTAAAATAAATTAATTTTAGAGAGGATGAATTTATGAATAATCTAATTGCGAACTCGTTGAAAGTTCTCAGTGCGATTCTCATTCTATCCTTCATCGCGTCTGCCGAAACATACGCACAAAAAGACAAGAAAAAAGATAAAGAGAAAAAAGAAAAAGAAGAAAAATTTGAAAAAACCGGCACGTCGGCGGATAACTTTTTGAAAGCTGCTTTTGAAATGGGCCGGGATATGAAAAAATTCAACCAAAGTTACGACGACGTCAAAATGTACGTCTACATGCTTTTGACGCAGCCGGCCAATGTAATTGGCGCCGACGTGGCTTCCGTCGTACACGCTGCGCAAGGAGCCGGCGCATTGCCTTCACAAATCGAAGTCGGTCAATTGAGCTCGCTCGTCAAAGACAAAGCGACCTCGCTGAAGGATATTAAAGACGCGGCTGTTAAAAATTCCGTGATGGAATTTATCCGCACTTTCGGAGATATGACGACGGCGCTGGCCGCGATGCCGCCGGCTGCCGCCAAACTTTTGACCGAAGGAGCCGCTTTGCCGGATAAACTCGAAAAAGAAATGACCGGCCTGCAAAAAGCAAAATTGCCAAAAGTTTTGGATAAAGTCAGCGATGGAAAAAGTAATTTAGAAAACGTTCAGGCTGAGGCGCCGAAATTAGGAGCCAATATAACTGAAATGGTTAACGTGCTGAACGCACTGGTTGCAGCGCTTGGATCGTAATCTGAAATTCATACAGAATTATAAATCGGATAACACGTATGGCCTTAGAATTTTCTCCGGAGAAAAAGAAAGAAGTAGACTGGACGATTTCCCGCTATCCCAATAAACAAGCGGCGATGTTACCGGTGTTACACATCGCTCAGTATCAATTCGGTTACATCTCGCACGAAGTGATGGAGTTGGTCGCGCGCACGCTCGAGCTGCCGGTTAGCCGCGTGCAAGACGTCGTGACTTTTTATACGATGTACAATAAACAACCGGTTGGCAAGTACCACATCCAGGTATGTCACACGCTCGCCTGCGGTATCAACGGAGCCGCTCAAGTGGTAAAGTATCTCGAAGAAAAATGCGGTGTCAAGTGCGGCGAAGGCATTTCAAAAGACGGTAAATTTTCCATCGTCAAAGCCGAATGTCTCGGTTCGTGCGGCACAGCGCCGATGATGCAAGTCAATGACGATTATTACGAAGGTTTGACGAAATCGAAAATCGACGAATTAGTCAATAAGTGGAAATCGGAATAGAAATTTTTTAACCACAGAGAACGCAGAGCGCGCAAAGGAAATACGCTTTAGGATAAAAAATAAAAAATAACTCTGTGTTCTCCGCGGGTCTCAGGTGTGAAAAGGAATTAAGGAATGGAAAAAGTTTTGACGAAAATGGTGGGAATTGAAAACTCCCAAAATATCGATGTGTATCTGAAGCACGGCGGGTACCAGGCATTACCAAAAGCTTTGAAGATGACGCCGGACGCTTTGATTCAGATGATGAAAGATTCCGGCGTACGCGGACGCGGCGGCGCGGGCTTTCCGACAGGTATGAAATGGAGTTTTCTTCCGAAAGATAATCCGAAACCGCGTTATCTTCTTTGCAATGCCGACGAATCCGAACCAGGAACCTTCAAAGACCGCGTGTTGATGGAAGATGATCCGCATCAGGTGATTGAAGGTTTGGTCATCTCCTCGTTTGCGATTCAGGCGCACACATGCTATATCTACATTCGCGGCGAGTACGTCAAAGGCGCCAAAATTTTGAATAAAGCCATTCAGGAAGCGTACGACAAAGGTTATCTTGGAAAAAATATTCTCGGCAGTGGATTTGACCTCGATATTACCGTTCATCGCGGCGCCGGCGCGTATATCTGCGGTGAGGAAACGGGACTTATCGAATCGTTGGAAGGCAAACGGGGATGGCCGCGCATTAAACCACCATTTCCTGCAGTTTATGGAGTTTTTGGTTGTCCTACAATTGTTAATAATGTCGAAACCCTTGTGACGCCTGTACACATTATCAATCGTGGTGTTCAGTGGTGGAAAGATAATGAACCGAAATTATATTGCATGAGCGGGCACCTCAATCGCCCTGGCACGTATGAAGCGAAGATGGGAACCAATTTACTTGAACTTATTAATGAATACTGCGGCGGCGTTCGTCACGGTCGTAAACTGAAAGCTGTTATTCCCGGCGGTTCGTCCGTTCCCGTATTACGTGCGGATGAATGCAACGTCGCGATGGATTTTGATTCGCTTGCGAAAGTCGGCTCGGCTCTCGGTTCTGCCGGATGTATGGTGATGGACGAAACAACGTGCATGGTCAATGCATTGTGGAATTTATTAAAATTTTATGCGCACGAATCGTGCGGGCAATGTACACCTTGTCGCGAAGGCACGCATTGGCTTGAGATGATTCTCGGACGGATTGA
>JABWBZ010000023.1 GCA_013359335.1 bacterium | reverse complement strand
AATCGGGAAACGGATCCTTTCAAGACAAAGGGGCGGTGTCTGACACTATGGGCTTTGCATCGGACTTATCACGACGGGCAATTCGGAGTATTAATTTCAGTTTTGAAAAAAACGAAAACGATAGAAACATTAAATGAAATGAGTCTGATCCCACGAATAACGGTGTGATTTTTCCCTAATCGTCAAGCCGGGTCACGTGGCCTTTGACGTTGCGGATGCGGCAGCCGCCGCTGCCTTCGGACGTGATCGTAACGTCGCCTGAAACGCGGTCGATGTCGATATCGCCGGAGGCGTCATCGACTTTGACATTGCCGTCGATGTCGGCTATCGATAAGAAGCCGGAACCGTCTTCGACGGAAACATCGCCACGTATCGATTCGATAAGTATTTCACCGGAGCCATCGTCCACAATGATTTTACCGGCGATGTTGCGTAATTCAACACTGCCGGAACCGTCGTCGATGCGGATGTTGCTGTTCATATCTGTTACTTTGATCGAACCCGATCCGTCGTCGATATCGAGCGCGATGTCTTTCGGAACGTGGACAGTCAGATTGATACGCGCATTGACGCTGAAAAACCGGCGGCCTTGTTCGATCTCGCTGCGGAGCACAGCGGTACTTTGCGTTTTCTTGAGCGTGAGGATGACGGCTTTTGAAATAAATTCTTCCGCGTCTTCCTGATCCATGTCATCCGCTTCAATTTCGGCTGTCACTTCAATTGATTCGCCCGTTCCTTCGACGACAAGGAATCCGGCGCCGCAATCGATTTTCAATATTTCAATACCTTCGCGTGACAATGAAAGTTTTTCCGTTTTTTCATACGCGTACCCACCGGCCGCCATGGCCATTGCGCCGAGTAATATTATAAGATTTTTCATAAAAAATCCTTGTTGAAATGGAGGAATGAGCCGGTGGAATGTTACGAACCGTAAACGCGATTTGTTTCAGTTGTCGAAGCGGCGGGAGAGCGGGCGGATCCATTGCGTGCATACGACGCGGCTTTGGAAATAGCCGATTTCCAGGCGCGATGCGTCGGTATAACGCAGGCCTTTGAGGAGTGAAGCTTTGGCAAGATTTTCTTTAGGCATGATCACCCCGAGATGGCGAAGGCCGGCATTGGCGGCGCTGGGGAGCCAGTGATCGCGAACCCAAACCTGATCATCGCTGCCAAGTACGGTCAGATTTTCAAAATCGGTTATCGCAACGATCGAATGTTTGTCGCGAATGAGTTCGAGAAATTTATCGAAAGCCGTACGGTAGGCGCCGGTTGCGGAAAATTTTTTCCACTGAATGGCCGGCCATTGAGACTGTTCGTGCCAATAGACTGCCATGAAAGCGTCTTCGTGATACGTTAGAGGCTGAGTGTTGCCGGGAATAGGGTCAAGCATCGGGTCGAATGCTATTAAATGTTGGCCGAATATTAGCGAAAAAACGTTTGAGAAGTCAAGGAGAATGTTTTTCAATAAGCAAGGTCGCCCTCACGAACTCCCACATTTGGGGCAATTTGCAAAAAGCAGTAATTTCACCTGTTGCAAATTTAGATTTGAACTTATATTCGCAGTCAGATTTTGTTTTAACTAAAACAGAGTATAAAAAAACATGAAAACTTTTATTGGAATGTTGATCGTGATCGTGACGGTTCACAGCGGATGGGCACAGGAACCGTATGAAATTCAAAAAATTGCAGACGGAGTATATGTATTTATTGCCGAAGATCCGACGAAGGACGTTGTCAATGGCAATTCAATTCTGGTGATTGGCGATAACGGCGCACTGGTGTTCGATTCGGGAACAAGTTTACGCGAAGCGAAGTGGTTAGTTTCGGAAATCAAAAAATTGACAACCAAGCCGGTCAAGTTTGTTGTGAATTCGCACTGGCATTGGGATCATTGGATCGGCAATCAGGTTTTTACGGAAGCGTATCCGCAATGCCAGATTATTGCGCACAGCAGTACTCGAAACGCTATGATGTATCAATATCCGCGGTTTGTCAAACAAGCGCTGCTCACGCAGGGCGACATGATTGCAACTTTCAAAAAAGAACTCGAAACGGGAAACCATGAAGGCGGGGATCCGCTGACAACTTATGAGAAAAAACGTTGGGCGCGAACTTACAGCGACCTGGTCAAAGATTCGGCTGAAACGCGCCAATACCGGGAAACGTTGCCGACGATGACATTCGACAAAAAATTGACCTTGTATATGGGCGCGCGTGAAATCCAGCTTGTGTTTCTCGGTAATGCCAATACGCGCGGCGATGCGGCGATGATTTTGCCGGCTGAAAAAATTTTGGTAACCGGCGATATTTTAGTTGCTCCCGTTCCGTATGCGTTTGGCGTTTCGCCGCGCAGTTGGATCGGCGTTTTGAAAAATATAGCCTCGATGGATGTGCACTTGATCGTTCCGGGACATGGCGCCGTTCAGACGGACAAATCGTACGTTCAGAATGTCATTGCGTTGTTTGAATCGAGTTATGAACAAGTTGCGGCTGGGAGGCGGCAAGGGCTTAACGCGAAGGATGCCATTACAAAAGTTGATATAGAAAAATTTCGTAAAATCTTCGCCGGTGATGATGAAGCAAAAAACTGGGCATTTACTAATTATTATGTTAAACCCATGCTCGACAGAATGTACAAAGAATTGGGCGGCGAATTAGGGGAGTAAATTTTTCAATAACGCGCCTTGATACCGGTCTATTTTTATTGATCATCAGGATGATCGATGAACCAGGCCTCAAGGCCTGGCGACTTTGTTTTTTGATCGCGCCGATAAATATAGCCGGACAGACGACCGTAATTATCCAGATCGGACTTGATGAGGAACGTGCCGTCGTATTCGATGCTTTTTTCCGTAAATGAAATCCGGAGTACTTTAACCTGATCGACCGCTTCAACGATTTTTCCCACGGCGTTGATTTTTTTTCCATTGACGTTTCGGACGATGGTTAATTGTGCATTCTCGTAGCTGACGGTCAATGCACCGGTATACGGATCGGAAGAATCCGGAAATCGCCCGATGATCTGGTACCGGCCGACGATAAATTGATACAAATTTTCATCTTCGTCTTGTGCATTGGTCGAGGGAGTGATGATTAACAGCCCCACCGCAGTCATCCAAAACATAATTTTCATGGCATGGCTCCTCAATGTTCGTGGCCGAATATTTCGGTTTCAAACGTATTGAAACGTGGGTAATTAGTCAAGATTGAATATAGTCAAGAGTCATTTCGACGAGTGCAAGGATGAGAAATCCGTTGAGCAGCTTTTAACCACTAAGACTCCGCTACTGCAAGTTGGTACGAAAACAGATTCTCACCGATAAATCGGGATTCGAAATGACTTAATAAAGCCAGAAACACTTTCCGATCATGCCATTGATGAAAAAATAAACGGACAAAATTCCGTTCGCGGCAATCACGGCCGTGATGTACATCGCCGTAAATTTCCTTCGTACGAATGAAAAGCCACGAAATATTACCAAAAAACTTGCGAGCGATATCACCAGCCATAACGCTGAAAATAAAGCGTAACCGGCAGTCTTCCAGTTAAATTGACCGGCGTCAATCAGCGGGTCCAGCATGGCATTGAAGCAGAAGATCATGGCGGCAAAAAAAATGATCGAGGTTAACGGCCAAAGCCGGATAAAAATTTCTTCGCGCGAAAGCGATTGAATTCGAACTAACCAGATCAGCGTGTAGAGAACGTATGTGATCAATAAAACGACTGACGCAACTATGCCGCCTAATCTCAACCAATAGATAAACGCAGAGGATTTTTCGTAATAATACGCATCGTAAATGTAGACCAATTGCCCGTTTTCATCCTTTGTCATGATCACATCGGCTTCGAGGTTATCGCCGCGGTAGAAAATATTGGCCGAAGCCGGAATGAGTTTCAACGGTTTTTCAAAAAGCGTTTTAACGGTCAACGTATCGTTTTCTAAAGCGAGTTCGAATCCGTTGATCAGGCGTTCGGCGAAAGCCAGGATTTCATTGCGCGGACTGGCAAATGAATAGAATCCGAGATAAGGTTCGATCGATGCTAAATCGAGCGCCGAGGTGGTTCGTGTAGGCTTGTCTAAATTTCGTGTAAGAAAATCCGTAACGAGGGTGATGATGGCTTTATTCGATTCCATAGCATTGTTGGACAAAGCGAATCCTGCTCCGTAATACCGGTTGTACCCATAATAAGAAGCAAATCCGTCTATGCCGCCTGAATGGCCTTGCATCCACGCCCACGTGCCTTGTTTTCTGCGGAAATTGGCCAAGCCGTATCCGTGGTGCATTCCGGAGCGCGAGGCCAGCGACGACATGGATATTTCCATCCGGTCGATTGATGCCGGAGCGACAATCAGGGTGTCGCCGATACGTCCTGAATTGAGCAGGCATTGCACAAAACGTCCCATGTCGTGCGCACTGGAATTAAGCGTACCGGCGGCGGCTCCGTTAATAGGATTAAACGGGACATCATCATAACCGCCGTCTTCCCATGAATAACCTTTGGCATAATCCGATTCATCTCCGGATGGAATGAACGATACAAAATTACTTTCCGTCATGCCGACAGGGCGCAAAATATGTTGCGCGATATAATCGTGATAATTTTGGCCGGAAAATTTTTCGATAAGGTACGTAAGAATAACGTATCCCGGATTCGAATAGGAAAATCGCGACCCCGGTTTCCATCGGCAATGCAGAGAATTTTCATGCCGACGGATCATTTGCGGAAGCGGCAATTCATGCGTTTCCCAATTATGCATCGCGGAAAAATGCATGTCGTCGAAACCCGTCGTGTGCTCCAGTAAATGAACGACTTTTAACGGGTCGGTAGTTTCCCATTCATTTTCGAAAGTCACTTCAGGCGCAATATCCCGAAGCCGGTCATCGAGGGATAATTTACCTTGTTCGATCAATTGCAAAATGGCCAAAGCGGCAAAGCTTTTACTGACCGAGCCCATCCGAAACAAGTGATGTTCATGGACCGGAACATTATTTTTCAGATCGGCCAATCCGACGCCGCCGGAAAAAATAACCGAATCACGCGTGACCAGCGTCAGCAGCAGTCCGGGAATATTATTTCGATTCATGATTTTTTTGACCGAATCGAGCAGTTGCGGAACGGTTTTTATGCTGTCCGGCTGCGCCGTCGCATAACGATGAACGGATAAACTCAGGCACAACAAAATTAAAAATGATTTTAACATCGGTTTAAACAAAATAGATTTTAACATAATTATGTACACTAAAAAAATGGACGAATCTTGTTCGAATAGACCGATGGTGTGCAGGAATGTTGCATTCATCTTCGGATAATGCCGAACGGCGCATGAAATTCCCGTTGCCCGCAAAACGTAAAACATGTATATTGCGTCCGGCTTTTTAAACTCTCAACACTTATCGAGGAACTCTGCTATGGCCGATATTCAACGCGATGTGATGGACATGGATGTATTGTTTGTCGGGGCCGGGCCTTCAGGACTGGCGGGCGCGTATCATCTGGCGCGGTTGATCAAAACGCACAATGAAGCGATTGACAAAGGGACCAAACAAGGTCAGAAAATTAATCTCGAAAACGGTATCGGTATTCTTGAGAAAGGCCGCAACGTGGGCGATCATATGCTCAGCGGCGCCGTCATGGATCCGGTTGCCATCAAAGAATTAATTCCGGATTTTATCGAAAAAGGATTTCCGGTGGAAAGCGAAGTCACCGGCGAAGCCGTGTATTTTCTCACGCAAAAAAGTAAATTTAAATTTCCGATTCTTCCGCCGACTTTACAAAATCATGGCAATCTCATTTGTTCGCTCAATAAAGTTGCCGAATGGCTAGCCGAACAAATCAACAGCGAGTTCAGCGACATGATCAATATTTTTCCGGAGTTTCCGGGAAAAGAAGTTTTGTACGACGGCGATAACGTGCTGGGTATTCGTACCGGCGACAAAGGATTGGATGCGCACGGTAATCCTAAATCCAACTTCGAGCCGGGCGTCGACATTCACGCCAAAATTACGATTGTAGGTGAAGGCCCGCGCGGAAGTCTGACGAAACAGCTCGTACCGCGGCTTAAATTAGACGAAGGAAAAAATCCACAGGTTTATGGCACCGGCGTAAAAGAAATATGGGAAATTCCGGCCGGACGTTTGAAAAAAGGCATGGTCGTTCACACCGCCGGGTGGCCGCTCGCGTCGAATCATTACGGCGGCAGTTGGCTTTACATGATGAGCGATACGATGTGTTCGATCGGATTCGTGTCGGCGCTGGATTATAGCAATCCGACGTTCGATCCGCACGGCGCATTCACGTTATTTAAAACGCATCCGTACATCAGCGGTTTACTGGATGGCGGCAAAATGCTGACGTACGGCGCTAAAACGGTTTCCGAAGGCGGTTACTGGTCGATGCCGAAATTGTACGCCGACGGCGTGTTGCTGATCGGTGAATCGGGCGGATTCATCAACATTTCCAGATTAAAAGGTATTCATCTTGCCATCAAATCCGGAATGCTCGCGGCCGAGTCGGCATTTGAAGCATTACAGAAAAATGATTATTCGGCCAACACATTAAAAATTTACGAGGAAAAATTCAAATCAAGCTGGGCGCATAGGGAATTATGGGGCTCCCGTAACTGGCGCCAGAATTTCACCGGCAGTTTCTACACCGGCATGATCAAAGCCGGCCTGCAAATTTATCTTACCGGCGGTGGAACCAAACATCGCACTCCGATTGCCGTCGATTATAAACACATGAAGAAAAAAACGGAAGCGGGAGCGCCGATTGAGAAAGTCAAGGCGGATGAGAAATTGACTTTTCAGAAATTGACGGACGTCTATTATTCCGGCACCAAACATGAAGAACATCAGCCGTGCCATCTCGTGATCGGTCCCAAGGATTTAGCCGATATTTGCAATACGCGCTGCAAGGAAGAATACGGCAATCCATGCCAGCATTTTTGTCCCGCGCAAGTGTATGAGATGATCGAACCCGAACCCGGAAAACCGTCGCAACTCAGGATTAATTTTTCAAATTGCGTTCATTGCAAAACCTGTGACATTGCCGATCCGTATCAGGTAATTACATGGGTGACGCCCGAGGGCGGCGGGGGCCCGGTTTATAAAAATATGTAATCAACTACGAATATGCTGCGGAGGCAATGTAATGATTGGAATGCGAGGGATGATGGCGATATGCGTCATGTGGGCAGGAATGGCAACGGCTCAATCGGACAGCGTCATGAATCATACGAAAGAAAAAAAAGAATTTGTGATTGATGCCGTAACCGGCCGCGTGCGCTTTTTGATCGGCGATTCGATTGTCGTTGAAACGGTGAATCATACATTTATTAGCGGAGAAATTACGGAAGGCACGCCCGGATATTTGAGTTTGAAAATCGGTAAAAATATTGTCACGCTCAATGCCGATACGATTATCGGCGTGGAATTTACAGAGTCGGCTACGTACAACTCCCGCCGACCGCGATGGCAGCCCGATCCGGCTAACCGGCGGACGTTATTTCTGCCGACGGCTCAAACTCTCGGACGTTACGAAAAAGCATACGAAAATTATTATGTTTTTTTTAATAATTTCCGATGGGGCGTCAATCAGAATTTCGAACTCAATGCCGGGGTAAGTTTATTTCCTTCAAGGAAATTGGCCAAAGGACAGGTGTTTACCGCCGGCGTGCGGAATAAACTTTATGATGAAAACGGTTCAGTGCGCGTAACCGCCGGCGCACAAGGTTTCAGACTCTCCACTGGTAAATCCTTTACCTTTATTTATCTGATGACCGCTATCGGCAACCCCAATGGAACTTGTGTTAATGTCGGCATTGGCAATGTGTTTGGCCTGGAGGAACGTGATGCGTATTCGCTGTCAGGCAGTATTCAGGTGCGTCTCAATGAGCGGATCAAATTAATGACTGAAGCGATGGTGTTCAAAAAACAAAGCCAGAAAAAAATATCCGAGCATTTAATCATGGGCGGACTACGATATTATGTTGGAAAAAATATTGCCGTTGATGCCGGTTTTGTCAATAGTTCCGATTCGGATATTTTCCCAAAAATTCCCGTTGTTAGTTTTGCGTACGCCTGGAAATAGTCAAAAGGAGTATTCATGTTTAAATTTTTTGCACGCAACAGCCATGCGGCGATTTTATTTTTTAGAGTAGGCGTCGGTATCGTGTTTATTTACCGAGGCTATCTTAAATTATTTGCCGCCGGCGCTCCACAGAGCGCGGCCAATTATATGGCCCAAATCGGAATTCCTTTCCCGACGCTTGCCGCGTATTTGTCCGGCGGCGCGGAATTTTTCGGCGGAATCATGGTCGTGCTGGGATTGCTTACACGCCAGGCCAGCTTATTCCTGATTTTCAACATGATCGTCGCGATCGCGGTCGCGCATCGCCACGATTCCTACCGCGCTATGGAACATGCGGTGCAGATGCTGATTCTGTCGGTCGGAACGCTTTACAGCGGCAGCGGAAGTTTTTCGCTTGAAAGCTTAGTGAAAAAACACGGAGACTAACATGGCGTACAGTGAAATTAAACGGATGTGCGAAGACCTGGCGTACTATGCCGGTCATAAGCTGTCGCGCGACGATGACGACGAATTCAAACGTTTGTATCAACGTGTCAAAGAAGAAGACGATCTGGATTCCATTTCTCTTAAAAAACTTCAAACGATTTACGATAAATACATGAAGAAATGAGGTCACGATGCTGGTATTGACGACGAATACGATCGAAGGAAAAAAAATTGTTAAATATTTTGGCTTGGTAAGCGGGGAAGCGATTCTCGGCGCGAATATTTTTAAAGATTTTTTTGCGGGCATCCGTGACATTGTCGGCGGGCGTTCGGCGGCGTATGAAGAAGAACTGCGCAAAGCCAAAGACATTGCCGTCAAAGAAATGGAAGAACAAGCGCGGGCCATGGGCGCCAACGCCGTGATCGGAATCGATTTGGATTACGAAACGATCGGGCAAAGCATGTTGATGGTGAGCGCCAGTGGAACCGCCATTTTATTCGAAGATAAATAAATTATGTTTACCGGACTCATCGAAGAAATAGGCGAAGTTACGGCCATTGAAAAAATTGGCGACGGGCTGCGTTTTACGGTGCGGGCACCCATCGTTACTACTGACAGCAAAGTTGATGACAGCATTGCCATCAATGGCTGTTGCCTCACGGCGACGCGGGTGAATGGAAACGAATTTAAAGTCGAGGCGGTTGAAGAAACGCTGAAAAAGACCACTCTCGGAGTATTGAAAACCGGCGACCATGTCAATCTTGAGCGTGCGATGAAATTATCCGACCGGCTCGGAGGACATCTTGTTTTAGGGCATGTCGACGGAATGGGGAAAATTATTTCTATTGCATCGCGAACAACAAGTTGGTGGATTACTATCGAAGTTCCTAAACCATTAATCAAATATGCCATTCCGGTTGGATCGATTGCTATCGACGGCATTAGTCTCACCATTGCCGAATTAAATCAAAGCCGGATTTCCGTTTCTATCATTCCGCATACGTGGGAAAAAACGATTCTCTCTGAAAAAAAAGCAGGCGATTCGGTTAATCTTGAAATGGACATGATCGGAAAATACGTCGAACGCTTATTCGGTCAAAAAGAAAAAGATTCCGTGATAACGGAAGCGTGGTTAAAATCGAAAGGGTTTTGAATGTTTCATTCGATAGACGATGCTATCGCCGATTATAAAAACGGCAAGCCGTTAATTGTGGTCGATGATGAGGATCGCGAAAACGAAGGCGATTTTATCATGCCCGCGGAGAAAGTGACGCCCGAGTCGATCAATTTCATGGCCAAACACGGCCGCGGACTGATTTGCCTTGCGATCACGCAACAGCGTGCGGATGAACTTGAACTCAACATCATGGTCGATCGGAACACGGCTTTGCACGCCACGCCATTTACCGTTACGATCGATGCAAAACGCGGCACATCGACCGGCATTTCTGCCGCCGACCGTTCGACTACGATTCATACTGTGATCGATCCGAATTGCAGGCCCGATGATTTGGCAAGGCCGGGACATATATTTCCGCTCGTCGCGCGTGACGGCGGCGTGCTGGAACGGTCCGGGCATACCGAGGCCACGGTCGATCTGGCGCGCTTATCGGGACTTTATCCGGCGGGCGTTTTGTGCGAAATCATGGACGACGACGGCACGATGGCACGCGTTCCGAGACTCATTGAAATCGCCAAACAGTTTGATCTGAAGATCATCACGATCAAGGATCTCATTCATTATCGTTTACGCAAAGAAAAATTCGTCCGCGCCGTCGCCAAAGACATCGATCTGCCGAGTATGTTCGGTTCCTTTAATGTGACCGTGTATGAAAATATTTTAAATCACGATCAACACCTTGCCATTACCAAAGGCAATATCCGTTCAGGGCAACCGGTTTTAGTTCGCGTGCATTCGCAGAGCCTGATGTCCGACGTATTCGGTTCGTCGATTTTTCCGTCGATGGTTCCAATTCATAAATGTCTGGAACAAATTGAAAAAGAAGGCTGCGGCGCGTTCGTTTATTTAAGAGGGCATGACAGCCGCGGGCTTGGACTGTATGCGGATGAAGGCAAATCTTCGCTCGACAGCCATCATACGCAGGATACTGACAAAGACTGGCGCTCGCTTGGCGTCGGTTCCCAGATTCTGGTCGATCTGGGAATTAACAAAATCCGCCTGATGACGA
This sequence comes from bacterium, assembly GCA_013359335.1. Classification (GTDB taxonomy): domain Bacteria; phylum CLD3; class CLD3; order SB21; family SB21; genus JABWBZ01. The sequence continues at coordinate 9,525 of JABWBZ010000023.1, read as the reverse complement.
ATAATTCAAAAAAATATATCGGGCTTGATGGCTACGGGCTGGAGATTGTGGAGATTGTCCCCATCAGTTCGGAAGAACTTAAGAAAAATTAGAAATCGAATTTATTTCAAATACTTTTTTTCAATAGCGTTGATTTTGTCAATCCTTGCCTGGTGCCGTCCTCCGGCGTATTCCGTTTTCATCCACACTTTGACGATATGTTCCGCCACCAGTTCGCCGATCATTTTGCCGCCGAGCGTGAGGACGTTGGCGTTGTTATGTTCGCGGCTATTGACGGCGGAGGAAATGTCGTAGCACATCGCGGCGCGGACGTTCGGAACTTTATTAGCGGCCATACACGAACCGATGCCGGCGCCGTCAATCATGATCCCGCGGAAACAATCGCCGTCGGAAACCAATTGCGCGACGGCGTGGGCGAAATCAGGGTAATCGACGGATTGAGTTGAATTCGTACCGACGTCGACGATGGTATAACCCGAATCCTTTAAAACTTTTTTCAAAAATTCTTTGAGTGCAAACCCGCCATGATCGGCGCCGATCGCAACTTTTTTTTCAGCCCCGGCTTTTAACGATCCGGATGTGGCAGAATTTTCCGGCGCCTTCGGCGACGATTTTTTGAAAACAATTCCAAGTTGTTTGGCTTTGTCGCGGGCAAGAGCGGTAATGATCTCGTCGCCGGTAATTTCAAATTCTTTACTGCGTTTAGCCTGCTCAATAACTTTTCGTTCCGTAATCAGTTTTTTCATAGAATCATCAATTTAAATGGTTTCGATCAAAAGCGATAAATCCATGGCCGGCGCCGAGTGCGTCAACGACCCGACGGAAATAAAATCGACGCCCGTTTCCGCGATGGCGCGAACGCTTTCCAGCGTCACGCCGCCCGATGCTTCGACTTCGCATCGGCGATTGATCAATTTCACAGCTTCGCGCATCTCTGAAACGTTCATATTGTCCAGCATAATTCTCTGGATGGGAAATTGCAAAGCTTCTTTCACTTCAGCAAGGTTTTTTGTTTCGACTTCGATCGGGCGCCGGTTTTGCGAACGCTCTTTGTAGGTTATCACGCTGCGGATCGCTGGAGCCATTCCGCCGGCTGCGGCAATATGATTATCCTTGATCAGGAACATATCGTACAAACCCATACGGTGATTGGAACCGCCGCCGGTGCGCACGGCATATTTTTCAAGTTCGCGCCACAACGGCGTTGTTTTTCGCGTATCGATGATCTTAGCCGAAGTATGACGAATTTGGCTCACGAACTCGTTCGTCAGCGTCGCGATGCCGCTCAGGCGCTGGATGAAATTGAGCGCCGTGCGTTCCGCGATCAGAATCGACCGCAGCGATCCTTCGAAGGATAAACATTTCTGACCGGCGTCCAACGATTCTCCGTCTTGAACGTTCCATGCGCATCGGATATTCGGATCAATTTGGCGGAACACTTCCGTGAAGACGTCGCACCCGCAAAATATTCCTTTGCTTTTGGCTTTGACAAAACCGCGTCCTTTCACCGATTCCGCCACGGTGGCCGTCGACGTAATATCACCGGTTTGAATATCTTCCTCCAAAGCAAGTTTGATCAGCGTTTTGATTTCCTGGCTCAGCGTCATTTTAATTTTCCGATATACCGGTCGCCTAATTCCAGCATGGCTTGCCGTTGTGCAAGCGTGCGGTCATCATAACCCAGAATATGAAGCAAGCCGTGAGCAACGAGCCGAAGCACTTCGTTGGCATACGTTACATTGAATTCCCGCGCCTGCTTCGCCGCCTGATCTAAGCTGACAAAAATTTCGCCGTCGACATTTCCATTCGAACTGAGATTAAACGAAATGACGTCGGTGGCATAATCGTGATCGAGATAATCCCGGTTAACCCGCCTCATTCGCGCGTTGGTCAGAAATACAATCGATAAAAAACCTAACTTCTTTTTGGTCTCTTTTTTGATGATCAACCGGATCAGTGAACGAATCTTTTCCTGTTGAACGCGCTTGCTGGCGTGTGTGTTGATGATTTCGATGGTTTCCATCATGCCGACATGACATTCGGTGAAGGTTCTTCCTGCAGTACTTGATCTTGTCCGGGATATTCGATGCGAACGTGATAGATGCTGAGCAGGATCGGAATAAATGCTTCCGCGATTTTTTTGAGGTCGCCGATGGTTAATTCGCACTCATCGAGTTCGCCGTCCTGGAGACGGTTTTCGATAATCGACATGACCATTGCGCGAATGCGGTTGGCCGTCGGTTCTTTGATCGAATGCGTCGACGCCTCGATGCCGTCGGCTAACATGATAATACCGGATTCTTTACTTTTCGGTTTCGGGCCGGGATAACGAAAGTCCGTTTCAGACACGACCTCATCCGGCGATTTTTTTTCGAGCGCTTTGCGGTAGAAAAACGCCATCAACTGATTGCCGTGATGTTCCGGAATAAAATTGCGTATCACTTTCGGCAAGCGATATTTTTCGGCTAATTGCAATCCGACTTTGATGTGCGAAATCAGGATCAGGGCGCTCATGTGCGGCGAAAGTTTGTCATGTTTATTGTCCGTTCCGATCTGATTTTCGACAAAATATTCCGGCATCTCCATTTTACCGATGTCATGATACAAAGCGCCAACGCGTGCCAGAAGCGCATTAGCGCCGATCGCCTCCGACCCGGCTTTGGAAAGGTTGCTCACGATGATGCTGTGATGATACGTACCGGGCGCTTTCAAGGCCAGTTGCTGCAAAAGCGGGTGATTGGAATCGGAAAGTTCCAGTAGCGTAAAAGTCGTACACACGTCGAAAATACTTTCGAACAACACCAAACATCCGAACGCCACCAGCATCGACAAAATACCGCTCGCAATGGCGTAAGGAAGTTGATATAAAAACACATCGCTGAAATCGGTGTATTTCACAAAACTCATGGTAATGATGATGAAGACGTACGCGAGCGACACCCACAGAATGGACGAAAAAATATGGCTGCGGCGGCTGAAATTGACCACCGTCACGCAGGCGATCGAACCGACGAACATCAGTACCATCGTCGTCGTAAATTCATGGCCCTGCATCGCCCCGATCAAAAAACTGATCGAAGCGGTTGTGATAAAGCCGAGACGCACGTCAAATAAGGTTGTCATCAGCACGGAACTCAAAACGATCGGAATGACATAAACCGGAAAATCAAAAATGTGAATGAAAACATAGTAGAACAAAACTTCGATCAGGATCAACGACACGATCAGCGTCAATTGTTTTACATCGTTGAAAATATCGGAACGATAAAAATATAAATACGACAACAGGAAAAACATAAGCGTGAAAACCAGCAAGCCGCGGCCGAGATAGGGCAGTATCCATTTGACGCCGCCTTCGAGGTGCCGCTTTTCCGCCCACGTCGATTCGAGAGAAATCAACTGCTGATGAATGTTGGGCGTGATCGTTTCGTTTTTATTCACGATCACGTCGCCGGCGAGAACGAATCCGTAGGTCTGCGGAACGCTGTTAACGGCTTCGCGTTTGCGGCGATTGGTTTCATCGGCATTGCCGATCACGTTGGGCGCCAGAAAAAGCGTCAGCACTTCATAGCCGACGTTGACCAACCGCGGATCTTTATAATAATTGCGCAGCATGTCCTGCGTGCGGTAACGCGCTTCGTCGAGATCGTTGACGTTTTTGACGAATTCCGTCGTTTCCCGCTGGCCTTCGCGGATATTGATCGGCGAAATCGGGCTCTTGAACGTATTCTTGTCGAGATTGATAATGCCGAGTGCAAATTGATCGCTCAGGATGGTTTGCAGATCTTTGGTAAATTGCTCGAATTGCGATTGGGTCATGACTCTGCCGATATCGGTTTTCCGGGGTAATTTTTTTGTCGCCGTGTCGGCAATTGCGCTTTGAGGGACGCCTTTATCGGCTAAAATTTCTTTGCCGATGATCATTTGCCAGCGTTCTTCGATCACGTTGAGTCCGAAACGTTTATTGATCACGTTTTTCAGCGAATCGTACGACTGCGGCACGTACGTTTGCGATTTACCGTCGTTGTCCGTGTACAAAAACGGTTTGGCCGATTTCCGCACGAGATAGAAATAATTGACCAATTCGTCGAGGCGAGCCAATTGGGATTGCGCCACGTTTTCATTTTTATCAAAAACCGGCGCGATCAGGTTTTCCGCTTCTTTACGTTCGCGATCGAGCTGGTCGGCGCTTTTGTAAACGGGAAAAGTAAACGGCGCGCGCACTTCATCGGGAGAAATCGTTCCGATCTTATATTCCGAATAACGCGTGAAATCGCTGTCGGGGAAAAGTAAAACGGGGCAAACGATCAATGCGGCGATAATGCCGAGACGCACGGGCAGATAATTTTTTTTCTGCAGCAGATGTTTGACAATCACAAACCGCCGCAAAAAACGGTAGGGGAAGGAATGATATAAAAATTTGAACTTCACGGCCTGCTCCGTTTAACCTAACGCGCGGATGATTTCACGCGCAATGACGAGGCGTTGGATTTCCGAAGTGCCTTCGCCGATCTCGCCGATTTTGGCGTCGCGGAAAAAACGTTCGACCGGATAATCTTTCGTCGTGCCGTAGGCGCCGTGAATCTGTATCGCTTTGATCGTCGCCTGCATCGCCATTTCCGACGTCTGCAGTTTGGCCATCGCCGCTTCTTTGGTGAAAGGTTTACCGGCGTCTTTCAAGCGTGCGGCATGCAGCACGAGGTGCCATCCGCATTCGATGCCCAGCGCCATGTCCGCGAGATAAAACTGAATGCCTTGATTGTCGATGATCGGTTTGTCGAATTGCTGCCGTTTTTTGGCGAATTTGACCGCCGCTTCGTATGCGCCGATGGCGATGCCGAGCGACAGAGCCGCCATGCCGACACGCCCGCCGTCGAGAACTTTTAAAAATCCCTTGAAACCTTCGCCTTCTTTGCCGACGAGATTTTCTTTCGGCACGATCATGTTCTCAAAATGCAGCATGCGCGTATCGGATGCGCGCCAGCCCATCTTGTTTTCTTTTTTGCCGACGACGAATCCGGGAAATGTTTTTTCGACGATAAACGAACTGATGCCGTTTTTACCTTTGGATTTATCCGTGACGGCCGTGACAACGAATACGTCGGCGTAACCGGCGCTGGTAATAAAAATTTTCGAGCCGTTGATTATGTAATGATCGCCTTTGAGTTCCGCCGTCGTCAACGTGCCGCCCGCGTCGCTGCCGGCCGTGGGTTCGGTCAGACCGAACGAAGCGAGCTTCTCGCCTTTGGCGAGCGGAACGAGATATTTTTGTTTTTGTTCTTCCGTGCCAAAAAGCCAGATCGGGCCGCAGCCGATGCCGGTGTGCGCGCCGACGGTGATGCCGTGCGAGGCGCAGACTTTGGCCAATTCGATCACCGCGAGCGAGTACGCCACGTTGGTCAAACCGAGGCCGCTGTAAATTTTCGGAAATGGAATGCCCATAAACCCTTGCTGGGCAAGCTTTTTGATGTTGTCGATGGGAAATTCCGACCGTTCGTCAAACTCTGCCGCAACCGGCGCTATGTACGTTTCTGCAAAATGTTTCGCTTTCTCACGAATCTCCGTCTCCTCGCGGGTAAATTCAAACGGTAACGCCATTCCGATTCCCTTGTTTTTTCAGTGTAAGTTTTAATACAGCGTAATATAGAAAGCAAGCGCGCGATAATCAAGCAGGTTTCGTGGAATTAAATAAAGAAATTGAAAATTATGCTAAGATCGTTTCGCTCAATCCGCCCAATTGTTCAAAAGCCGGAAACAAGTTCCAATCCATGTAATTCTTCGATGTCACTTCGAGTTCAATCGAGAAGTGGCTCTCACGAATCGGATTAGTCATGTCAGCATTCCACATTTTCCGCGTCATGCTGTCGCGAACTCGCATTCTTGATCGGCGGTTTTATCGAGGCCGGATGTCCGTCCGCATTGCCGGGTCACGCCGAACTGGATTCGGCGTCTGTAGCACGTCGTATGCAAATTCTCAGTAAGACGGTTTCTCTCTCCTTGAAAAGGAAAGAGGCCAGGAGTGAGGTTGGCTCGCGAACTCGTATTCTTGGTCGGCGGTTTTATCAAGGGGGTGATTTTGCCCTTGACGGACGATATTTTGAACCTTACATTATCATCAACATCATTTCATTATTTTTTTAAACTTTATGCCTACGACTTACACCGTTCAGCGTGGCGATACGCTTTCAAAGATTGCCAGGCGCGTATACGGCGACGCGGCGCTGGCTTCTAAACTGGCGGAATACAACGGGCTGCTCAGCCCCGACTGGATCCGCGTCAACCAGGTTTTGACTTTGCCGTCCCTGAGGATTCTGACCGGAAAAAAACCGGATACCACCGCCGCTTTTCCGGCGCCCAATGGCCTTACCGAGATTCTCAAAGTTTACGGCGATATTTACCGCTATCTCGGCGCGGACGGCCGCCCGACCGTCAAATGGGAGACCGATCATTTCGGTTTTGCGGCATTGCCTTTTTCTATCCCGCTCTCCTGGGATCTTTCGAGAAAAGTTACGAAAATCTATTGCCATAAAAAGCTCGCTGGCCTATTCGAACAGGTTTTCGGCGCGATCCGGTCCGGCGGATTGGCAAAACACATTCGCACGTTCGGCGGGTGTTATGCATTTCGCCGGAAGCGGGGAGGTACTGCGCTGTCGACGCACTCGTGGGGCATTGCTGTCGATCTCAATCCCGAGACCAATGCGCTCGGCTCCAAGGGCGATATGCATTCTTCTATCGTCGAAGTCTTTACCGAATTCGGTTTCATCTGGGGCGGTGAATGGGCGGGGAGTAACAAAGACCCGATGCATTTTCAATATTGTTCGGGATATTAGGCTAAAGCCGTCCCATGACGACATGACTGTTTTTTAGACCATTTTTGAGATAGCTTCTAGGTTCACGCAATTATATTGCGTATTCATGGCATTCATAGCTTGCAAGAAAAAACCCACAGGTTTAAGTCCTGCGGGTTTTTTTATTAAACCGCTTGAAACTTATTTTTAAGCCGCTTCTTTGATCCGCTTAGGCGCGCGGTAGTCCGATTTTTTCTTGAGCCCGATCGCCTGCGCCTCGTTAGAATCTTCGCCGAATTGAGCAAGGATGTTTTTCTTCACGCGCAAAACAAGATTATGAAACTGAATCTCTTTGAGCGCGGCATTGTCATAAGCGGCTTTGAAAGCTGCTTCCGTCTGCACGCACGCCGCTTGCGCATCGATCATCGCTTTGTGCGCTTCCTGCAATTTGAGCAGCGCCAATTCCGGCGCATTCGGATTATAGTTGGTAATTTTTTCCAATGCCGATACGACATCCTTATCAGATTGGATAAGATTGACGCGTAAGCGGCGGGTTTTGGATGTGACCATAAAAGTTCTCCTTCAATTATGAATAAATAAATTCTACGTCAACGACGCACGCTGAGAGTTTTGCGAAATCTATGCCTGAAACCTGTTCGTTGATTTTACAGATTTTTGGGGAGTCCCGGACACGCCGCGCCGTTATCAAAATTCACACTGTCGCAATACGCGTACAGTCCTTTCGGGTCAATCGTGCGTTCCGTCACATTCTCAGCGTGTATGATCGAACATAAACCTGTTTCTAAACAACGCGACAGTGTTACTCGCCAACACGACGCGGTTATCGAGCAACACGACGCGGTTAGAAAGAAACAAGGTGTGGTTGCTAAGGAACAAAGGTTGGCTGCGAAGAAACGAGTATCTGTTATTAAGGAACAGAGTATGGTTTCGAAGTAACAAAGTATGGTTTTGAGATGTCCACATACGGTTTCGAAGTAACGGCATGCGGTTTTTGAGTATCATGAATAGGCCGGCGAGAATGACCGGCGATTCTGTCCCTTGACGGACGGTGTGGTGCTGGCGTACATTAGTTCAAATTTATCGAGTCCAGTCAAACGCCTCAGGTCCTCGTCATAAACTTTTGAGGATGAGAAGCGGGCTTTGGAGAGTCGAGGATGAACTAAAAAAGATCGTAGAGTTAAAAAGAAAAAAAGGGATACCATGGCTGGATTACCACCATCTCAATCGAATAAAGCGCTGGTGCTTTCTTACCTGGATATAAGGAAAGCTATTGGGATTATCGGCATTGCCCTCCCGCTTGCCCTCGCCATAGGAAAATACTTCATCGACGGGCCGGGTATGGAAAGTTCTATCAGCCATTATTATTACACCGGCATGCGCAATGTATTGGTTGGAAGTTTATGTGCGATAGCTGTATTTCTTCTATCGTATCGCGGATACGAACGAAAGGATGAACTGGCTGGCGATTTTGCCTGTATCTTTGCAATCGGAGTAGCCTTCTTCCCGACAACACCTGTCCTGAATGCAACGGAACGCGACAAAATCATCGGAATACTGCATCTTATATTTGCAACGGCTTTTTTTTCGACGCTGGCTTATTTTTCGCTGGCACTATTCCGTATAAAAGATAAAACCAAGATCATTACACCGAGAAAAAAACTGCGCAATCATATTTACCTGGTGTGCGGCTGCACGATTTTGGCGTGTATAGTATTGATCGCGATGGTATCGCTGCTTTCACCTGAATCACCGATCAAACAGCACAATCCGGTCTTCTGGCTCGAAGCAATTGCTATATGGGCTTTCGGCTGGTCATGGTTTACCAAGGGAGAAGGTATTTTGAAAGATCGTGAAGTGTAAGAACGTTTGAGAGTGCAGAAATAAAATAAAAGTGAGTGAAGACCTGCACTAAACAAAAGGAGGAGTTATGAGACCAATTAATCCATTCGCGAAGTTTATTTTCCTTGCGATGATCACTGTTCAATGCCTGAGCCAAGAACGAATTATTGACCTATCGCAAATTGATTCCAAATTGAAAGAAAGTACTTTCATGGCCATCCGATTTAGCCAATCAGAATGGGATCGGGCGATCCGGAATGCAACGCCAATTTCGTGGGATATTCCTTTGGAGCAATCAATTCTGGCATGGAAGACTTCAGGGGGAGTAATCGCAACATGGTCGTGCAAATTGTGCTGGTATATCAGACCAACGGGTATTGATAACGATTTCACGTTTGAGGGTTGTCCGTGTCCGGGTCGCGGCTCCGGGGGAGGAAACGGTGGTGGGAGCGTTCCCGATACGCTCCAAAATTTGAAGTGGTGCGATTCTAAATTTGCCTATTCTAAGAAAAACGGGTTCGGATGTTCGGGCAGATGCAAGGAAGGAATGGAATGCAAATTGGTTTTTCGAGAACATTCGTCTGGGATTTTTCAATTGGCTTGCCAATGCATTATGCAACTTCCTGATTTGACCATTAACGATGCTGTACCGAAACCTTTTTATATCGACTGGCCAAACAAAAAAGTTGTCGCTAATATCATCAACAAGGGTAACGCTCCCGCGGGTCCGTTCAGAGTCTATCTGGAAATAAGTAAATATGATGCTACAAGGCGACCGGAATCGCAAAGCGAAGAATATTTCTCCGAATTGGAAGTCGGTGAAGCAAGGAGAATCGTCATTCCACTAAATAAATTTTCTCCGCCGATTAATATTTCG
>JABWBZ010000022.1 GCA_013359335.1 bacterium | reverse complement strand
TTTTGTACTCATATTTATTTTCTAGTAATAAGGTTAACAATATTATTGAATATCATAATAATTTCCGTTGGAAAAAAAATTGTATCAAAATTTAAATAGATAGGCATGTAGATCGGTCGATCTTTTGGTGCCTATCACAACTTTTTTACTACTGTTTAATTTTAGAATCAATCCTTCATTACCGGACGTCGAATAAGCGATGCTATTGCGGCCCATGCGAATGCCCCAGCCGCCGAACTCTTTGATAGGCTTATAACGGTCGACAGCAATCGATTCAATCTCGCTCCACAGGAAATGTTTTTTGAACTTGATCAGGATTTTCATTTCGACAAAAATGCCGGAAGAATTGATCGTCGTTTTCAGATAGCCGGTTCCGATAACAACGGCTATGCACACCGGGAACAGTGATATTAGAATAATCACCGGGATCATTTCCGGAGGGAAACCGGGAGCCATCGCACCGATGATCGGCAGGGTTCCTGAAATAATCAGGCCTCCGATGATAGTCCACATCCAGCGGCTATTGAAACGCTGGAATTCGGTGAATTCTTTGCTGGCTACGTTGGGCGATGGCGTCATGACGTCTGAAATTTTATTCATACTGTTACCTCCAGTATTAATAATTAACCTTTCCTGACAATGCTTTTAAAAATGCAACCAGATCTTCCGATTCGGCTTTGGTCAAACCGAGCGGTTTGATTTCGGGATCGACTTTTCTGTCTTTGGCGCGGCCGCCTTCATTGTATAAAGCAATAATGTCTTCCAGCGAAGAGGATGAACCGTCGTGCATGAAAAAGGATCGGTTAGCGACGTCACGAAGTCCTGGAGTTTTAAACGCGTGTTGCATCGTTGGTATTTTGACGTGCTGAAACCGCCCTATGTCGCTATCCGGTAACCCGATGTCGTGAAAGCCACCATCGGTAAAATTAGGCCCGCTATGACACTTGATACAGTTGGCTTTGGTTGAAAAAAGCAAAAGCCCGCGTTTTTGCTGTTCACTAAGTGCAGCGGAATCCCCAGCAGTATATTGGTCAAAAGGCGAATTATGAGAAATCAGGGTTCTTTCATAAGATGCAATGGCCTTGGCGACATTTTTTGCAGTCAGTGCCGAATCTTTCCCAAATACCTTTTGAAATAGCGGCTCATAACCGGCAGCCTTTAATTCTTCCGGCCACGTGGCTTGAACCTGATCCATACTTTTATCGGCGAGAACCTGATCTTCGAGTAATTCGGCGCGGCCGTCCCAGAATACATGATCATTCCATGCCAAATTATTCAAAGCGGGCGAACGCCGTTTACGAATCACGCCGTTGTCGCCTGTAGAAAGAGGCGCACAATCGGTAAGTCCTTTACGCGGGTTGTGGCAAGTTGCGCAGCTGGTGGTGTTGGTACCTGACAACACAGGGTCATAAAATAATTTTCGGCCTAACGCTATTTTTTCGTCTGTTAGTGGGTTATCGGGCGGAGTTGGAATCGATTGGATGTTTACTTTTGTAATTCCCCAAGTCATAACTTCTTTGGGCAGTGACAGATTGCCGGTCTCAAGCGACCAAAAATGAATGGCAATCATCAAAAAAGGAACGATCAGCATAGGCGAGTACCTTTCGGATGGAGTTTTGACGGTTAAAAAATCTAAATCGTCATTGAAATGAAAGAAAAGATATACTTGATAAGAAATTAAAGGCAATTGCCTGACTGGACAATAGACACGATATACAGTCGTTGTGGAAAAAATGAGGAAATCAAACCTATAGGATGCTATCAGGAGGAGAAAAAGCTACGACTTTTCGAGAAAGATTATAATTTAATATGTTTCCATTCGCCATTCCGATACTTCCAAAAACACATGACACCAAAAACAACCATGTACATTGCCCACGCGATCCATGGCCCGAAGCGGTCAAAATTCAAAATAAAAGTCAACCCGTAAGTCAGCGGGAGAAAGATTCCCCAATTGACAAATATTTCAGCGCCCATGACCCATCGAGTATTGCCCGCGCCTTCCAGCGCCGATGAAAAAATCATTCCCGCCGCGTCGACCAATTGCACCAAACCGACGATGCGTAATGGAAAAACCGCATGGGCAATGACAACCGGATCGTCGGTGAACAACCGTACGACCCATTCCGGGATTATCAGAAAAATCACGCCCAAAGTTCCCATAAACAGCATGCCCAATTTCACAGCTTCATAACCGGCGCGATCGGCCTTCTCAGGATCGTTGGCGCCGAGACTCTGGCCGATCAAGGTCGCCGCCGCCACGCCGAATCCATAACCGGGCATAAACGAAACGGATTGAATATTCAAGACGACATTGACAATGGCGACCTGTACGACGTCGAGGCGGTCTACCATCGCATAAAAAACCGCCAGTCCACCGATCACCATCACGCCGCGAAACGCATTCGGCGAAGCGAGTTTAACGATTTCAAAAATAGTGGAGCGATCTAAATTGGAAAACCGAAAAGCGTTAAATTCACGGCGGTAACTGCGCCTGCCGATGCCCAAAGTGTAAGCGATGATAAATGTGAGGGCGATGACAAACGCTACAGCCGACGCCAGCGCGGCGCCGCGGACGCCCATTTTCGGCGCTCCGAAATGCCCGAAAATAAATGCATAATTGCCGATAATATTGATCAAAAGCATCAACAAGGCTGTGATCAGAAAAATTCTCGTCTTCCCGATGCCGCTGTAAAATCCCCGCGTTGCAAAAAAAAGAGCCGAAAACAACAATACGCACGATAAAGTATCAATGTAGCCGACCGCCAAATCAATGACCTCTGCGTGCGACGATTGAAACGACATCAGCGTACGTCCGCCGAAAAAAAGAAAAAAAGTATTCATCGTCCCGAGGGCCGTGGCTATCGCGAGGGCATTGTCGAGAATTTTACCGCATTGTGCGTATTGCCGTTCGCCGTAACGGCGTGAAACCAGCGCTTGCGCGGCGACTTCGATCGAACGCGTCACCCAGTGCACGCCCCAAAAAATGATAGCCGCTTGTCCGGTCGCAGCGAGCGCTTCCGCGCCAAGCCGTCCGACCATCGCCGTGTCGGTCAAGCCGATCGCCGTGATCGACGCCAGTCCCAGCACAACCGGGTAAGCCAGATGCAAAACTTCTTTGGCGAGGACGGCATCCAGACTGAAAAACTGCGTCCATGTTTTGTAGTGGAAAAATGAAAGCGGGGGAGAACTCATGTCAGAGTTTTACTTTCTCGATAAAAATTTGTTCCAACGTCGGGCGCACGCGTTCGACTTTTTGAACTTCAGCACGTTCACCGACTTCTTTGAGCAACGAAGAGAAATTTTTTTGTTCCGGTAAATGGCCCTCAATGCCCGACGGCGTCACATTGGCATTTTCAAGCAGCGGAATTAATTTGTCTTTTTCAGATGCGGCGCATTGAATCCGCACTTGCCGGTCGTCGTACTGATCTTTGATATCGTGGATGCGCCCGTACAAAACCATCCGGCCGCGGTGAATCATACAAATGCGTTCGCACATTTTTTCAATGTGATCCATCTGGTGCGCCGACAATAAAATCGTTTGCCCTTTGCGGGTCAGTTCGTCGATCAGTTCGCGGATGAATAATTGATTGACCGGATCGAGACCCGAAAAAGGTTCGTCGAGAATCAGCAACTCCGGTTCGTGAATGAGCGTGGCGATAAACTGGATTTTTTGCTGGAGGCCTTTGGATAGCTCCTCGCAGCGATGATTGGAATACGATTGCAGTTGAAATCTTTCCAACCAGAAATCGACGCGTTTTTCAGCGTCTTTCGCCGGAACATTTTTCAGCGATGCGAAATAAATCAACGTTTCGCGGACTTTACTTTTTTTGTACAAACCGCGTTCTTCCGGAAGGTAACCGATTTTTTCAACCGGCAGACGCTGGTGATTGCCGAAATAGATCGAACCTTGATCCGGGCGGATCATATCGATGATCATCCGGATCGTTGTCGTTTTACCGGCGCCGTTAGGGCCGAGCAGGCCGAACACTTCGCCTTTGAAAACTTCAAATGATAAATCATTCACGGCGACGTGTTCCTCGTACGCTTTCGTCACGTGTTCAACGCGTAAGATTGTTTCCATAAAATTTTAGTTGTTACCCTGAACTTGTTTCAGGGTATATTTATTAACGTATAAAAAAATTGATTTTACAGACTCCGAACCAAATTCAGAGTAGACAGGGTTGAATATTTTCAATGCTTTTTCAGTGAAAATCTTAATCCAGAAAACTCTAATCAATTCAATCCGTTTTCTAATGCAGTTTAAATCCGCCGCCGTCGTATTCGCCCAATTCCTTCAACATTGAAAAACGAAATGACCGGCGGTTCTTTCATGTCGGCGAACGTCCAGTTGATCGGAACGAACGTATGATGGCGAAAAATCAATTGCAGATCGACAAAAATATTTTTGCCGATGTATACGCGGTGCGCAAGATTTTTAGTTGTCGCCATCAACACTTTTGCATCGGCCATATAACCGGGATCGATATTGACGGTGCGGCGGCCGTTGATCAAATATTTATCTTCAACCTGATTAGACCAAATTTTTACATCCGGAATGTCGTCAATGGGCGCCAATTGTTCTAACGAAAAATATTGTTTTTTGAGTTGTTCCCCGAATTCGTCTTTGTAATAATTAGTGTGACTGAAATCAAACCACGGCGTCTGCAGATCGATGGGGCCGAGGCGGCGCGTGATAGTTTCAAACGCCTCCGACGCATCGAAATCCGGACGGATCATAATGCCGGAGATCAGTTTGATTTTTGGTTGTGTGAAAATTTTTCCCATTGATGATGAGGTCTGGTGAAAAAAAAAGCGTCAGATCAAAACCTGACGCTTTAAAAATCTCCGTATGCGATGCCCGTTAGGCGGCTTTGGCAACCCGTCCGGATTTGATGCACTGCGTGCAGACTTTGATGCGCTTGACGGCGCCGTTGGTCATTTTCGCGCGCACTTCCTGCAGATTGGGCAGCCAACGTCTTTTGGTTTTGTTGTTGGCATGGCTCACGCTATGACCATACAAAGGGCTTTTGCCGCAAACTTCACAACGTTTCATGACGACTTCCTCGTTTCAAATTCATTATTTAATGAAATAAACTTTTAATAAACAAAGTTTAAAGTATTTTTTAAGTGCGCGAACATTACAGAAAAAACGAAGTAAAAGCAAGAAAAATTTTTAGATTTTTGGAAGTACGCGGCATCAGGCAACTGCCATCCGCTAGCTTTGTCAAATCGGATTCTTTTTCTGTTATTACAATAAACTGATCATGCGGTTGACCTGTATGGTTCCCTGCCGACTGCAAATATCTGGCACAAACGTTTTAATAGTCATTCCTTCCGACAAGTCGGGAGAAATCCAGCCGACGGTAACCGTTATATTGAAGTATCTTGAATGAATCCGTTGGCAGAATTTTAGGGAACATTAATGGCAGCAATATTCTGGATTCCTCCGACTTATCTGAGGAATGACAATCGCACCTTCAAAGTTCGGCGCGATGAAAGACTTCGAAATTCTGTAGAAACTATATAGTAACCAGCGTAAGGGCTTAAGAATGTCTATGCTGAACTTGGTTCAGCATCTGTGACGCGGTGCTATTCAGACGCCGAATCAAGTTCGGCGTGACTACGGTGGGTGCGAATGATTGACCGTTCCGCGGCGAGCCTCGTCGCGGTACCGCACCTTCAAAGTTCGCTGCGATTAAATCTCTGTAGAACTATGCAAGGACAAAAAGACTTTTCAAATCGCCTGAGAGCTTAAGGTTGATTTATTCATCGGGCACATTGCAAAAAATTAACTTGCTAATTCTGGGCTTGTGAAGTACAATTATGGCGTAGTCAATTCTTGTCTTAGCTAAATATTGTTAGTTATAATAGTTATGCTAAACGGCATACCAATCTTCGCGTATTCCGCGTGCATAATATTGGATATCATTGCAAAATGATGTTACGGAGAAATTATGAATCCAGATGTCTTTCTGTCAAAAACTATAAGTAAATTTGAAAAATGGTATGTGAAAGATGATCACAGAAAGAATATCACCGCATATGATGACATAATCACAAAAGAAAAGATTGAATCATTAACGAACGATGAGTTTGTTAACTTCTTTTATGATTTTGTATCTGAAGGTGGAAAAATACAATCTGGCGGCTATAGAACAAAAAATTTATTCAAAGAATATTTAGAGAATAATTTAACCACATTTAAAAAGTTCATCCTTGAACCATTTAGCAATAATTTTAATTTCGACGATTGGTTTAACAGGATAAATGAATTTAGCTATTTTGGGGTTGGGATTGCCACAATATATTTAAACCGGATAAATAAAAATGATTACTCTGTATTAAACAATAAAACATTAAAAGCTCTTAGAGAAGTTGGCTATAATTTATCTTTAACAAAAAATTTAAAAAATTATAAAGAAGTCAATCGCATCCAAAAACAATGGACAAAAACGTATCCCTTTATCGATAATTTGTATAAAGCTGATGCACTTAATCATTTTTTAATTGGAACTGACAAAGGTAAACAACTATTAAGGGACAATATATATAAGGAATTTAGTGATGATAATTTTGAACAAGAAGAAATTATTGAAAAAATTGATGAAGATAAAGAATTGCAGAATGAAGCCAAGCTTTTAAAGCTAATAATTGATAACGAGAAGAGTAATCAGGAAACTATTACGGTAAATTTAAAAACGTATAAGCGTCATAATTATCTAATGGCATTAATTAAAAAATATAGAAAGTATACGTGTCAGTTTTGCTCTACAAAAATATTGAAAGAAAACGAAGAATATTATATTGAAGCTTGTCATATTAGGGCAAAATCCGATGGTGGAAAAGATTCGTTTGATAATATCTTAATTCTCTGCCCCAATTGTCATAAATTATTTGATTATGGCAAAAAGGAAAAAATTAATCATACAAAAGATTTTCTTTCTGTAAAAATAAATGGAAAAGATTATAAAGCCGACTTACGAAAAATTTGAGTACAACGCCCCTTCTCCTTGAAAAAGGGGAGGGACTGAGGGTGGGGTTGGAAACCACACACACAAAATCTCGCATGATTTTTCTATTACAAAAATTGTTTATTTGCCTCACATTGACGGCATTATTTCTCAGTTGCAGTCATGTACCCGCATATCGTCCGCACGGCGGCTCGAAGCTTATTGCTTTTGAAGAGATCGGAACCCGCGATACTACCGTAGCAGTGATCGAAGGAAAAGTCTACGATATTGAAACCAAGAAACCGGTTGATCTTATGTTTCTCTCTTTCAAAACCCCAGTCGCTTCCATATCGCGGGAACCGAGAAGTCGAGGCGGTGAATTTACAATTTATATCGAGCCTGGCACCTATCAAGTTTACCTCGGTGCAATTGCTTACAATGGCCTTGAAATCAAAACTTTTACTCTCAGGCGTGGGCGTCTTTACAAATTTGAAGCGGCTTTGAATGGCGTGATGTGCAGTTGTTCGGATAAGTAAAAATTACACGCTCGGGACAACCTCACCCTTGTTCCCTCTCCTTTGCAAGGAGAGGGAAACCGACTTACGGAAAATTTTGTATACGACGGTGCCCTTCTCCTTGAAAAAGGAGAAGGGAGAGGGATGAGGTTGGGCCCCAGTTGACAACTGCATTTTAAAAATCTATATTCCTTTATCACGCGATTCATTGTTGTAATTGTTTTGGCGCCGATCAGACCAGCGGCGCGAAATCCACTTACGTTGTTCGATCAAACCTTATCGGTGAACAATGACTCCGAATTTTGATGTGTTCTCCATCATTATGTTTCTGGGAATGACGCAAGGTTTGTTCCTCGTGTTTCTTTTATTGTTCAATAAAAAAGGCACGCTGTTGACCAATCGCCTGCTGGGTTTGTCGATCCTTCCTTTCGCGCTCCATTTATTTCAAAACGGAATGTTGCACAGCCGCCTGATGTTGTTGTATCCGCATTGCATGCAAGTGGCGATTCCGCTGCTGCTGTGCGGCGGGCCGTCGTTGTATTTCTACACTAAAGTCATGACAAGTCGTGAATTTACATTCAAACCCATCCACTGGCTGCATCTCATCGGGCCGGTGGCGATGCTTTCGTACATGATTCCGTTTTATTTCAAAGACGCGGAATACAAGCGGCAGTACATTCAAAATATTCTCGACGGCGGATGGTCGGATATTTACGTTTTGATGGCGTGCGGCATCGTGTACATGACCGGCTATCTGGTGGTGTGCGCGCAATTGATGATACGGCATTTGCGGCGGGTGAAACATTTTTTCTCATCAATCGAGGACGTGCAGCTTCGTTGGCTGCGCAACCTGATCCTGCTGATGCTGGTTTCGATCATTTCCGCGGTCATTTACCCGGTCTTCGGACTGCACAGCAATTCGTCCGGCGTCGTCGCAGCGTTCATTGCGCTCATGGTATACGTGATCGGTTATATGGGATTGAATCAACATCCGGTGTTTGAACGTTACGAGGCGGCGAAAACCGTCCGGCGTTATGAAACGTCCGATCTTGCGCCGGAACGATCGATCGAGTATAAAGAAAAATTGACTGCATTCATGCATGACAAAAAGCCTTTCCTCGAAAGCCAACTGACGCTCTCCGATCTTGCGGATCAATTGGCTATTCCGGTGCGCCATCTGTCGCAGGTGATCAATGAACATTTTCATCAGAATTTTTTCGATTTCGTCAATGCCTTCCGCGTCGAAGAAGCTAAAAAACGCCTCCTCGATGACGCGTACAAACATTTCACCGTCCTCGCCGTCGGTTTGGACGTGGGATTCAATTCCAAATCCGCTTTTAATGCCGCGTTTAAAAAACACGCCGGCGTGACGCCCTCCGAAGTTCGTAGAACTCTCGACTACAGTAAATCCGCTTAGTCAGCCCAACACTGATACACTAAGGCCGCTTTTGTGAATACACAAAAAATGTGTATTTATTTCTGAAGTAATGAGTCATAAACAAACCGCGAATTTGTTTCAGGCCTTGATAAAACTGCCGGTTTAGAATCGGGGTTCGCGATAAATTCTGCGGAAAATGTGAAACCAATGATCAACATTTATAATTTATTAAATGTTGGAACTATTTTCCGCCCGCCAATAAGCGAACCCTGATTCAGGCAGTTTTATTACAGCCTTGATTTTTTCTTTGGTTCTTTCTTTTGGATCAAGCCAAAAGAAAGAACATCACGTGGAAGGCTCTCCACTTTCTTTTGGCAACGCGCCAAAAGAAAGTTGCAAAGAAAAGCGCTGCGGCTGTGCCAAAAACACCTAAATTCGAGTTTGCTTTTTGTTGCGGAAAACAGTTACAAGCTTTTCAGATGTTCATTTTATTACGACTCATTCCACGTTTTCCGCCTTTATCATAACGCAAACTCGAATTTTTTGCGGTGTTTTTGACAAGGCCGGAAAGAATCCGACGTCTTTGACGATCATACTTAGTCATTCCCGCGAAAGCGGGAATCCAGTCCTAATTCTATCACGCCAAATTGTTCATTTTTTAATCCCTAAGTATTTTTCCGTTTTACACGACACGCTTTTAGTTTTCTTTATTGAATCCGCTGGATTCCCGCTTTCGCGGGAATGACAGATGCATTCTGGATACGCTGAACTCATCCCGACGTATCGGGACTGGAATGACAGACAATCCTGTAAATCATACACTTACGGATTGAATGACGTGCGTCCATATCAGTCTGGACGTCCTTCGCCCTGCGCTCGGACGACTTGGGACGATTTTTTTGGTATGTTGCGTCCGCGTTAACCGAAAATCTAAACTCAAAAGAAAGGACTTTGATGAAAATGAATTGGATAAAGACGGCCATCCTCACGCAGTCTTTGATGTTGCTTTTTTTGTTTGTGTATGGCGAATACCGGTTTTCTCTTTGGTCGGGCGCGCCGCAATACCGATTCACAGGCATTGACGTCAGTCTCGTATGCGCGGTGCTGGTTTTGATCAATTCGTTCTGGATACAAGTGCGGGCGATGATGTGGATCGGAATTATTTTTTATTCCGCCTGGCTGGGGATTTTGCTTCACGCATCGTGGACGAACGGCGTGCCGAAAATTCCGGTAATGATTTTTGAATTACTATGCGCGATGAATGTCGTCGCGGTGGCAAGCGCGGTTCATCAATCGAAAAATAAAACGTTAGTCATGTGGCTTATCAAAAACAATCAATGTTTACGAAAAGGAGAACGATCATGAGGTTCCAAACGCTCTTAATGAGTGTAATGTTTTTATGGTGTATCGCTTCACCGTCGCACAGCCAGGTCATGAAGAAAATCCGGTTTGGCTTCCTGATCGACGGGCCGGCGGAAAACAACCGCGATCTGGTTGCCAAGTTTCAAAATGAAGTGACCGCGCTCTCGTGGGGAAATTTTCAGCCGGTGTTTTCTGCGGACAAACAACTCACCGGCAATTGGTCGGCAGAATCCGTTCGCCAAAACGCCGACACGCTCCTGCGCGATTTGTCGGTCGACGTCATCGTGAGTTTGGGAGTGATCGCGTCGAACGATCTGTGTAAACGTTCTGCGCTCGCAAAACCGGTGATCGCTTTATTCGCGATGGACGCGGCTTTACAAAATCTTCCATACAAAGACGGAACGAGCGGCATGAAAAATCTGAATTATCTCACTGTGCCGCATAATTTCTTCCGCGACGTCGAGACGTTTCAACGCATAACGTCATTCAAAAAACTGGCGATCGTGACGAGTCCGTATTATCTCGCCGTGCTGCCTTCGTTCGGTGAATCGATTAAAAAAGAACTGGCGCCGCTCGGCATTGAAACAACGGTCGTTTCGGCCGCTTCGTCTGCATCGGAAACGCTCGCACAGGTTGCCGGCGCGGAAGCCGTTTATCTCGCGCCCATTCTGCACTGGCCGGCAAACGAATGGACTCTATTGGTCAACGGCCTTCATCAAAAACGTGTACCGACGTTTTCATTCATCGGTAAGCCGGAAGTCGCCAAAGGCGCGCTCGCAGGATTAAATTCCGATCGTACGATTGCCAAGATCATGCGCCGCGCCGCTGTTCACGTTCAGAGAATCGTCAGCGGCGAAAACGCCGGTTCTCTTCCGGTCAATATGATTGGCGAAGAAAATCTCGTGATCAATATGGCGACGGCTCGCGCGCTCGGCATTTCACCGTCGTACGAGGTCGCTTCCGAAGCGGAATTATTGAATGACGATGAAACAGTTACGACAACAACGTACGATCTGGCCTCTGTTGTGAACGAGGCTTTGCAAGTGAATCTTGATCTGAAAGCCGATTATCAAGACATGATGTCGGGACAACAAGACGTTCGCCGCGCACGTTCGTATTTTCTTCCGACACTTGAAGTTTCCGGCTCGGCGTATCAGATCGATGCCGATCGTGCGGATGCTTCGTTTCAGCCGAACAAAACGTTGTCAGGTTCTGTAACTGTTTCGCAACTTTTGTTCTCCGAAAAAACATTCGCGAATCTGTCGATCCGGAAAAATCTCCAGTTGTCACGCGAGTGGTCGTACCAGCAAACTCGATTGGACATCACGCGTGACGCCGCGAAAGCGTATTTCGATTTACTCAAGGCCGCGTCGTACGACCGCATTCAGAAAGACAACGTCACGCGCACACGCTCGCATCTGCAAATGGCGAAATTCCGTGAAACCGTCGGCGCGACGGCGAGCAACGACGTGTATCGCTGGGAATACGAGCTCGCCAACGATCACAAAAATGCTATCGAAGCCGTCGCAATGAAATCGTCGGCGACGATTGCCGTCAACCGCCTGCTCGGGCGTAAACAAGACGAGGCGCTTGCTACGAAAGAAATCGATTTATCCGACAGCCTGATTGCGCGCACGTACGAACGTTATTTCGAGTACGTCAATAACCCGGCGATGTTCACATACTTGCGTGACTTTTTGGTGAAAGAAGGCCTTGCCGTTTCACCCGATCTCAAAACCATCGACGCGGCGATTGACGCACAGCAACGAAAAACTCTTTCTGCGCGGCGTAATTTCTGGCTGCCGGAAATCGGATTGCAGGCTCAGGCGACGCAAATTTTCTACAAGCATAAAAACAATGGCCCCGGAATTCCCGGTCTGCCGCAAGCCAACGACATGAACTGGAGCATCGGGCTGAATGCCTCGTTCGATCTGTTTGACGGAACGAGAAAATTCGTCGAACTGAGCCAATCGAATATCGAATTGAACAAACTCATGACGCAGCGCCGTTCCGCCGAACAAAAAATCGAACAAGCGATTCGCTCGAATTTGTATTTCGTCGGTTCGTCCTTCTCGAGCATTCGCTATTCCCGTTCGGCTGCCGAAGCGGCGAAGAAAAATCTCGACATCGTCACGAATAAATATTCCGCCGGCACGGCGACAATCGTCGACCTGCTCGACGCACAACACGCTGCATTGTCTGCAGAACAATTGGCCGCGAATGCGACGTACGATTTTATGATTAACCTGATGGAAGTTCAACGCGTATCCGGGCGGTTTGTATTTATGATGAGTGAATCGGAGCAGGATGCTTTTTTTGACCGACTAAAAAATTACGTACAGGAAAATTTAAAGAAATAACACAAAAACCCCACCAACCCTCCCCTTGAAGGGGAGGGAAAAAGGGAGGGGTTCGTAAACGAATACAAAAAGGAAAAAACATCATGCAAAAACTCATGTGGACATTATTCATCACGACGGCCGTATTCATTTTATCCTGCGGCGGTCACGAGCCGATCCAGCGCCAGCCGGTGTCGGTAAAAGTCGAAGTCGTTGGCGGATCAAAGGGCAGCGGCGGGTTGCGTTATTCCGCAAGCATCGAACCGGACGTGCAGGTCGATCTCGCATTCAAAGTTAACGGTTACGTGGAAGAAATTTTACAAGTCACCGGCGCGGACGGAAGAAGCCGTAGTGTTCAGGATGGCGACGTCATCAAAAAAGGCACGGTGCTCGCGCGGATCCGTTCACAGGAATATTCCGATCGCGTCGCCGAAGCGCAGGCTTCCATGACGCAAGCGAAAGCGGATTACGATCGCGCGTTGAACTTATACGAAAACCAAAGTATTTCAAAAGCGGATTATGACGCATCGTACGCGCGCTACACGTCTGCCCAGGCGCGTTACCGTCAGGCGGCAGCCGATCTTGCCGATTGCCAATTGCGCGCACCGATGGACGGCGTAATCTTGAAACGCACGATTGAAAACGGCGCGCTCGTCGGGCCTGCCAGTGGCGGCGCTTTTGTGATCGCCGATGTCCGCAACGTCAAAGCCGTTTTCGGCGTCACCGATCTCGCCGTGTCCACGATGAAAATGGGCGCGTCGCAGGCGATCGCGACGGAAGCATTTCCCGGAACGGAATTTACCGGTACGATCACGCGTATTGCGTCGTTCGCCGATCCCGTCAGCCGCGTATTCGAAGTCGAATGTACGATTCCCAATAAAGACAACCGTCTCAAACCCGGCATGATCGCGTCATTGAAAACAGCTGCGGAAATTCCTGCAATACAAACCGTTTTTATTCCGCTCAACGCGGTCGTTCGTCCGAAAAATTCAACCACCGGCTACGCGGTGTACGTCGTGAAAGAAAACGGAGAATCTCTCGTCTCACGTGAGCAGATCGTCGAACTCGGCGACGTAATGGGTAATATGATCGCCGTTGAAAAAGGGCTGGGCGGCGGCGAACAAGTAGTCATCGCCGGCGCTACGATGCTGGCGGATTCGCAGGAAGTGATCATTATTCCGTAAAGACGGGTGTACGCAGAAGTCACTCTGAACTTGGTTCAGAGTCTTAATGCGTAATACTTCAGTAAAAATACCCCGAAACAAGTTCGGGGAAGACAAAAATTCGATTTAAGAATTTTAAAACAGGAGCAAACAAAATATGTCTCACGAAAAACATAACAGCCAGTGGATGATCGACCACGTGCACAACACGGCCCGGTTTTTCACGGAGAATCCGCACATCTCATGGATGGTGCTCGTATTCACGGCGCTGTGGGGAATCTACGGATTCCTCAAAATGCCGCAACGTAAAGATCCCGATCTTCCCGTCAAAGTTGCCATGGCGATTTGCCCGTGGCCCGGTGTGGAATCTGAGAAAGTCGAAGAACTGATCACGCGCCGCATCGAAGAAAAAATGGCGGAAAACGTAACGGTCAAAAAAATCGAATCCACCACGCGTGTTGGCGTTTCGTTTGTATGGGTGGAATTGCAGGAATCGGTCAGCGAGCCGGGAAAGGAATTTGACGATATCAAATTACGCCTCGACGACATGCGCGATTTGCCCGAAGGCGCAGGCCCGATCCAGTTCGTCAAAGATTTCGGCAGCACGGCCGCACTGATGCTGACCGTTGCCAGTCCTCGCGTGAACGACGTACAAGTCGAATTACGTGCGAAGACCATCGAGCGTGCCATTGCCAAAGTTCGCGGCAACGATGATGCGCGCGTCAGTGTCGTGTACGGATTTCCCGCTTCCGTTGCTCATGACGGCGTACGGCGTTCATTCGGTGCATTCGTGCAACAAGCTGTACAGGATGGCGTGATCCGCGATACGCGTTTATTCGAAGGATCGGGTTTTGTCGGCGTCGACGCGATGTCGGGTAAAGACGATGCCGCGATTTTGAAATACGGATTTAATTATTTAAAAAGTCATCTGCGCGTGTCTGAAATTCATCCCGATGCGTGGCAGCCGGCGATCATTCGCCATATCGGCGAAACAAGTAAAAAAATTGCCGAGGTCATGGCGGACAAATACACCTACCGCGACCTGAACGATTACGCCGATCTGATCAAACGTACGTTTCAGACGATTCCGCAAGTATCGAAAATTGACATCGCCGGCAACCTCGAAGAACGCGTGTACTTGAGCTATTCGCAGGAGCGCCTTGCGTCGTACGGCATTCCGGTCAACCAGATCGGGAAAATCCTGAGCGCGCGTAATACCCCGATTTCCGGCGGCATGATCGAAGTGAACGGCCGCAATATCACGATCGACCCTTCGGGCGAATTCACATCCGAAAAAGAAATCGGCGACGTGATCATTGCGCAGCCTAAAAACGGCCCGCCGGTTTATTTGCGCGACGTCGCGGAAATCAATCGCAGTTACGAAAGCCCGGCGCGGTATCTGAATTTCTACACATGGAAAGACGCGAACGGGAATTGGCAGAGAACGCGCGCCGTTACGCTCGCCATTCAAATGCGCCCCGGCGAAAAAATCGGTGACTTCGGCAAAGCCGTCGACGCAACGTTGGCGAATTTAAAAACCGCATTGCCCGAAGATCTGATTTACGCACGCACATCGGATCAGCCGTTGCAGGTGGAAGAAAACGTCGATCTTTTTATGAATAGTTTGTACGAAGCTATTATTCTCGTCGTGATCATCGCGCTCGTCGGATTCTGGGAATGGCGTTCGGCATTTTTATTGTCGTTGTCCATTCCGCTTACGCTCGCGATGACGTTCGGAATGATCTGGCTGCTCGGCATCGATATTCAGCAAGTGTCCATCGCGTCGCTCATTATCGCGCTCGGACTTTTAGTGGACGATCCGGTCGTCGCGGGTGATTCGATCAAACGCGGATTGGCGGAAGGATTGAAACCGATTCACGCCGCGTGGATCGGCCCGACGAAACTCGCCACGGCGATTTTGTACGCGACGATCACGAATATCGTGGCGTATCTGCCGTTCCTCATGCTCTCCGGCGATCAAGGTTTGTTTTTGTACAGCCTTCCCGTCGTGCTCACGTGTTCGCTCATCGCGTCGCGCATCGTGTCGATGGCGTTCATTCCTTTGCTCGGGTATTACATTTTGCGTCCGGATCGTAAACCGGAAAAGCCGATGTCGGAAAAACGCACGCAGGGATTCACCGGTTGGTATTATCGTACGGGCACGTGGGCGATTCAACATCGCTGGAAAGTCATGCTCGGCGCCGTCGTGATGCTCGTGGTCGGATTCGGAATCGGATCGCGTCTCAAGACGCAATATTTTCCGAAAGATTTATCGTATCTCTCGTACATCGACATCTGGCTTCCCGAAGACGCCTCGTTGTACGCGACGCGCGGTATTGCCAGCGAAGCGGAAGCGATCGTACGCGAAGTCGCAGCCGAGTACGGCAACAAACATGAAAACAGCGACGTGCTTGAATCGCTCACGACGTTTGTCGGCGGCGGCGGGCCGCGATTCTGGTTTTCGCTTTCGCCTGAACCGCGCCAGCAGAATTACGCAACGATCATTATTCAAGTGAAAGACAAACACGATACGCAGCATTTACTGGAAGAACTGCAAACCGAATTGACGAAACGCATTGCCGGCGCACGCATCAATGCGCGCCAGCTTGAAACCGGACCTCCCGTCGGCGTACCGATTTCCATCCGTATCGCCGGCGACGATGCCACGACGCTGAAAAAATTATCGCAAAAAGTTCAGGCGATCTTGCGCTCGATCCCGACCGCTGAGCGCGTGCACGACGACTGGGGTGCGGAAAACTTTGCCGTCAATCTCGATATCGACGCCGACCGCGCCAATTTGTCCGGCATTACGAATCTCGACATTGCGGCTTCGACGTCGACCGGCATGAATGGTTATCAAATATCGGTGTTGCGCGAAGGCGACAAACAAATTCCGATCCTTGCCCGCTTGCGCATGGACGAACGCGCGCAATTGTCCGATATCAATAATCTGTACGTGTATTCAATGCAGACGGCGCAGAAAATTCAATTAAAGCAGATTTCCAATTCATCGCTGACGATGAAACAAGAAACGATCAAACGCCGCAATCAATTCCGAACGATCACGACATCGGCTTTCCCGACGGCGGGCTATTTACCGTCGGAAGTGCTCGCGTTGGCATTGCCGAAAATCAAAGAACTCGAACGCACGCTGCCGCCGGGGTATAAACTCACGATCGCGGGCGAAGCGGAAAAACAGGCCGAAGGTTTCGGACAAGTCGGCGTCGTCATGCTCGTATCGATCATCATGATTTTTATGGCGCTCGTGATTCAGTTTAAAAACGCCGTCAAGCCGCTGCTCGTATTCGCGGCGATTCCTTTCGGAGCGGCCGGCGCGCTGGTCGTTTTGTGGATTATGGACGCGCCGTTCGGATTTATGGCGTTCCTTGGCGTGGCCAGTCTCATCGGCGTCATCGTCAGTCACGTGATCGTGCTGTTCGATTTCATCGAAGAAAAACATGTGGAAGGCGCGCCGTTGATGGAAGCGCTGCTCGACGCCGGTATTGTGCGACTGCGCCCGGTATTGATCACCGTCGGCGCAACGGTGTTTGCGCTCTTCCCGCTCGCATCGCACGGCGGGCCGTTGTGGGAACCTTTGTGTTATGCGCAGATCGGCGGACTGACCATCGCAACATTCGTCACGCTGATCCTTGTGCCGGTGTTGTATTCGATATTCGTACTCGATTTTAAAATCGTCAAATGGGAAAGGAACACAATTAATAATGAATAATGAATAATTAAAAATAATTTAAAAAAGAAAGTTAGGGGTGATTGCAAAGCGTCTATGCTGAACTTGGTTCAGCATCTGTGTCGTGATGCTATTCAGACGCCGAAATAAATTCGGCGTGACAAAAAAGTTCCCATCCTTTTCAAGAGGGGTGGTTGTGAATAATATATAAGAAGCGTCTATGCTGAATTTGGTTCAGCATCTGTGACGCGATGCTACTCAGTCGCCGAAATAAATTCGGCGTGACAAAAAGGAATTAAAATCAAATAAGGAACCCTCATGAATCACACTCACTTCCGCGCCAGCGGACTTTTACTCATACTCAGCGCGATCACGTTCTGGCTCAGTTGGAGCCTGATGCCTGACCAAGGAACGGCCGACGTGAACCACATTCTCGCCGTCGTCAAAGAACACCGCAATTTCGTACTCGCGTCCGTGATCGCCCAGATCGTGTCGTCGGTCTTGTATTCGACTGCGGTGATCTTTCTTGCAAAAACGTCAGAACATTCCAAACTCACTACCGCCGGAATTATTTTACTCAATATCGGCGCGATGGGCATGTGCGCGGATGCGTTTTTCCATTTGCTCGCTTATTACATGACCGACGCATCCGTCACGATCGAATCGAACATCGTCGCCGTCATGACATTCATGCAAACCGGCGGGCTGATTTTTCTCGTGCCGCTTTTGCTGCCGTTTTTTTTAGGAACGACGCTGATGGCGATTGGCATGAAAAAGCAAACAATGATTTCAGCCGTGCCTTCAACGATCATTTACGCCGCATGGATAACGGCTGTACTTGGCGGCGTGATCGTGAATAAATTTTTCCCGGAGGGGCGTTCCCTGCTCGTACTGACGACGCTGGGATTATTCGCGCTGGGTCAGATAACAACCGGAATAGAACTCAACCGGAAATAAACAAAAATAAAAACTATCTCCTGCTGTCCGGCTAGCGATCGTTTGCTCCTGAAATCGATCGCAGCAAAAAAACAAAAGGCTGTTCCACCGGTCACGGGACAGCCTTTTTTGTTTATTTCGCTGAAAAAATTAGTTTGCTAATTCGTCGAGAATTAAATCGCCAAGACACAAATAAAATTTGAATTGTTTTTACTTAGCGTCTTGGCGTCCTTGGCGGTTGAAGCCGTTATGAATTACTTGCTGTTAGGATTAATGAATTGGACTAACTGATCGCCATGAGGATTGAATTGCGCGATTTTTTTGAGACCGTCTTCGGCTTGCCAATACCACGCTTGCGTAGCCGGATCGTACACGAGCGTGCTCGTCACGCCGGCATGTTCGCCCGACAAAGCCGTGATGTCAAAACGATTTTGCGTGGCCGTGATTTCAAATTCCTGATCCTTGATCGCAACCGTACGGGTTTCTTTTTCGCCGGGTTTCATGGCCATCGGATTCGAACCCTGCCAGAATTCGATCGTATTGAGAATCAGAAAATCGACGATACCGCAAATTTCATATACCGGAAGAATGAATAAACCCCACATAACCAGCGAATTGACAAATTTACCGCCAACAGTCCCGTTCCATTTGTAGACCTTTTTGGTCAATACAAATCCGCCGTAGCATCCTGAGACAGCGGAAACTGAAAACACCAGCGCCATCAAAAGCGCGATCATTCTGAATGAACGTTTCATAGCATCCTCCTTAAATTGTGGTTGAAAACCAAATGCGACGGTTTTCGGTAGAGTTGTGTGAAAGCTAAAAACTGGATATGCCGGAATCAAGAAAAAAAAATTGGCCGTTAATTCAGCGATGTAGACGTAGAGGCTCCTGCTGCAAGGTTCCTATACTTCCGCGATAAATTGTTCGCGGAGATCGACGATGTGGAGCCCGAGCGCGTTGCGGGCTTCGAGAGCTATTTCATCAAGATATAAATATTTTTCATCGTCGATCCAGCCATGGTCTTTGACGCGCATGACGTAGTCGAGGACGCGGTTGCTATGGCGAATGCCGCGTTTGCATAAAGCGATATTGCCGCCGATGGTGTACAGATGATAGCCCATGATGTGTCCGCCGGCAATTTTAGTATACGCGGCGCACGCGTGATGTTGAAGGTTTTCGATCAGTTTATTCTGGCGGACGGGCTCGCGCAAATTGGCCGTCCAGGCTTTGAGCTGAAAATAACAATCGCGTGTGAGCCGGTAAGCCGTGATCTGGTAAAGCGAATTTTCTTTAGCGTCAAAAAAGCTCACCGATTCGGGATCGTCGACGCCCATACGTTGGAATTCGTGGTGAAGATATTTCTGGAAAACCGAATCGTTACGAGCGGGAGGATGAATCTGCCGGAGCGCTTCGCGGACGTGATAGAGGGCGAGCGCTTCTTCGACCATCCGGTCGCGGTCGGAATGGCTCCAATACTTTTCGTAGTAAGCGACGACGCGCTGTCCGTCTTTGTCCTGATTCTGCAAAAAAACTTCCCACGCCGTTTCGTCCCACGGCAGCGGTTCATGATTTTTTTTCGGCGATCGCGTCACGGCGTTTTCCCGGTCGGCTTGCGCCATCCATTCGTCGTGCGCTTTTTTCCATTCTTCTTCGTCGCCTTCTTTTTCCTGCCAGTCGTTGTCGTCCTGAAAACGATTCGGCATACAAACTCCTTTGAATTTAAGAGTGTTGCTTCGAGTTCAATCGAGACAGCGACATGGAATGGTCAGAGTCACTGTTCGATCGTATCTTGTAGTCATGCCAACTTCTCTAAATATTGCCGTCCCAATAAAAGCCCGCAGATAGTTTTCATGTCGGTAATTTGACCGTGCAAGGCCATGCTGACGGCCTCCGAAAACGGCAACCGCATGATTTCCAGAAACTCGTCGTGATCCGGTTTCAGCGTTGCCGCCTTCAGATCGTTGGCGATGAAAAGCCACATTTTTTCATTGGAGTAACCGATGCATGGAAAAAACTCCGCGATTTTTTCAAGCCTGAGCGGTTCGTATCCGATTTCTTCGATCAATTCACGCCGCGCCGCTACTTCGATCGGTTCATCGCCATCGAGCTTGCCGGCGGGTAATTCGATAAAGGTCTGCCGCAACGGGTAACGAAATTGTTTGACTAACATCGTGTCGCCGTTCGGAAAAACCGGAATCATCACGACCGCGCCGGGATGGCGGAGATATTCGCGTACGGCGGTCTTGCCGTTGGGCAGACGAACTTCATCGCGCCAGGCTTTGAGCAGAAGCCCGTCGGCCATAATTTCGGAATTTAATTGAATTTCAATCAAGTCGGTTTTCATTGTCCGCCCTACGGTAATTTTGAAAAACGTAACCGGTTGCCATAAAAAACGCCGGCGGCCGTTCCTGCGACTAATTGTCCATCGTATACGGTCATACTCAAGGCCGTACGATTGACCAAACCTAAATTTGATTCATCCCAAAAATCGGCTTCCTCATTATAAACAAATATGCCGGCGGACGTGCCGGCCGCCAAAACTCCATTGACAGGCTGCAAACAATATATGCCGAATCCGTTGATGCCATTCGTGATATCGGTCCATCCCGTTTTTTTCGAATTGGCGCGATAAATTACGTTATGGTCATTGACCGCGTATAACCGGTCGTCTTGATCGATAACGAGCAATTTAACTAATCCGGATTGCCATGAATCGATTAGCTGCCATGATGCCGCTTGATCGGTAGAATGATAAATGCCCGTAGCAGTAGCAAGGTATAAATTACCGTCGGAATCAAAAACCAGATCGTTTAACGAAGCATGCAGTTGTGTCGGCCGTGCATTCCATGAGTTGCCGTTATCGGACGAAGCATAGAGAATTGTGTCGGCCAGCAGAAGCAAATTCTGCGAAGTCAAGATCCGTAACTTTTTTGCATTGTACGCTAGAGCAAGTCCGTTTTGTAAAACTTGCCACGAAAAAGCGTGATCGGATGAACGAAAAAGTTGATTGGAAGATAATAAAAAGATGTCGTTGTTGTTATTAATGGCGACGTCAACGAGACTGTCAAACGTCGAGTAAGATGTCCGCCAGGTATGGCCATTATCGACGGATACGGAGAATACAGAAGGGCTAAACACACGATCGCTCGGCGATGCCGCAAAAATACGGCCATCGCTATCGATAGCCACATGGCTTACGGTTTGGTTGGGCTCGCCTATCGGATAAAAACCCAACGATTCGTGCCAACTTGAGCCGCCGTCGGTCGAGCGGTAAACGCCAATGTCCAATGTTGCCGCAAAAATATGATCGCTGGAATTGACGGCGATAATATTGACCAAGGCCGGATTGAAATTGGAATTAATGCTCATCCACGAATTGCCCTGATTCGTCGATTGAAAAATGCCGGATATTTCCAGGTTGTCGACAAAGTCGGGATAATGTCCTGCAAAAATTGTATTGGCGGAATTGATTCCAAGCGCCCATACATTATTGCCCGTTTGCGCATCGTTGGTGCGGTTCCACGTCACGCCGGCATCCGTTGAAATAAACACACCGCCCCAGATCGTACCGGCGAAAATATTGCCACTGTGATCGACGAGCATAGACGGAACTTCGATGGCCGGTAAATTGGCTGCCGTAAACCACGAATCGCCGCCATCCGTCGATCGGAGAATGTCGCCGTGTGTTCCGGCAAACAAATCGCCGTTGGGATGGTGCGTAAATGAACAAATTGTTCCCGCCGGATGAACTTGCTGCCATGACGCGCCGTTGTCCGTAGAACGGTGGATACCTTCTGTTTCCGTTCCGGCGTAGACGTCGCCA
This sequence comes from bacterium, assembly GCA_013359335.1. Lineage (GTDB taxonomy): Bacteria > CLD3 > CLD3 > SB21 > SB21 > JABWBZ01. The sequence continues at coordinate 2,496 of JABWBZ010000022.1, read as the reverse complement.
TTCGGTGCGATCATCAATGATAAAACTCCGGAATTAAATAAACCGACAGGCGTCCAGTTCAAACCGCCATTGGATGTGCGGAAAACTCCGGTAGATCCGTACGATGCGCCGGCAAATACGAAACCGGGTTTGGCGGCGAGGGCGTGAATGGTTCGGTTATTCGACATGCCGGTCGGCTGCCATGTTTCACCGTTGTCCGTCGACCGGTAAATAGTGCTGACAATCGAGCCCTCATTCGAGAGTCCGATGTAAATATGACCTTCAGGCGTAATGGTCATCGACCACAAATGGATATTGAGTTTGTAAGGTCCCGCCGTTCGCTGCCAGTCATAGAGATGCAGGCCCGTGGAAGGTTCCGTGTCGCATCCCGAGGTGATGAACGCAAACAGGCATAGGAAAAACCAGATTTTTTTTCCGATGTGCATATGGATAAAATGTTTTAAAAAAATTAACGCCGGATGGCGTCGGATAACGCTCGAATATCGCGAACCAGTTTGTACAATTCATTCGGCAGAATGGCTTGCGCGCCGTCGGACAATGCGTTTTCGGGATGATGATGCACTTCGATCATCAACCCGTCGGCGCCAGCGGCCACCGCGGCTTTGGCGACCGGCGGTACGAGCGAACGTTTGCCCGTCGCGTGGCTCGGATCGGCAAATACCGGAAGGTGCGACAATTGTTTGATCAGCGGAATGGCCGAAATATCCATCGTATTGCGCGTGTAGGTTTCAAACGTGCGAATGCCGCGCTCGCATAAAATGACGTCGTAGTTACCGTTGGCCATAATGTATTCCGCACACATGAGATATTCTTCGAGATTGGACATCATGCCGCGCTTCAGCATCACGGGCTTATTGATTTTGCCGACTTCCTGCAGGAGGGCGAAATTTTGCGAATTACGCGCGCCGATTTGTAAAATGTCGGCGTACTGTGCGACGAGTTCGACTTGGTTGGGGTTGACGACTTCCGTGATGACCGGTAATCCGGTTTTTTCACGCGCGAGGGCCAGCAGTTCGAGCCCTTGTTCGCCTAAACCCTGAAAACTGTAGGGCGACGTTCGGGGTTTGAATGCGCCGCCGCGCAGAATGTGGCAGCCTGCTTCCTTGACCGTGGCAGCGATCTCGAGAATCTGTTCTTCATTTTCCACGCTGCACGGCCCGGCGATGAGCGTCAGCGTAGACCCGCCGATGGCGACGCCTCTTACGTTGATAACGGTGTTTTCCTGTTTCCACTCGCGGCTGACCAATTTATACGGCTTCGACGTCGGGATGACTTTTTCGACGCCTTTCAGCGTTTGAACTTTTTCGGTAATCAGGCCGCGTTCGTCGCCCATGACGCCGATCACGGTTCGTTCTTCGCCTTTCGAAACGTGCGGCGTAAATCCGCATTCTTCTACGATTTGTAAGACGCTGCTGATATTTTGAATGGAGGCGTTTTTCTCCATGACGACGATCATCATAACAGGGTATCAATTAAAAAATAAGAATTGAAAATTAAGCATTATTTGTAAAGTAGTAATAAAAAGCCAACCTGTCAAATATCAATTAATAATGAACTAATGAACAATGAATAATAAACCAATTTTCAATTCTCAATTTTCAATTGTGAGATGCTTTTAAAATTCTGATAACCTGAAAGGAGAAATGTTTCAGGCGATTCAATACTTTCGGAACTTGTCACCACGATGAGCGCGCTGTTTTTGCCGGTTTCGATGCTGCCGATTTTATCGTCCAAACCCAGCGCGCGTGCGCCGTTAATCGTCGCCATTTTAAGAATCATATCCGCGCCGGTTTCGGGATGAACGGATTGGAGAAATCGCATTTCATTCCACAAATTCAGATCGTCATTGCTCGCGAGGCTGTCCGTGCCGATACATACATTAATGCCGGCGGCGATCATTTTTCCGACGGGCGCTTTCCCGCCGACATTGATTTTCCTATTGCTGCGCGGGCACGTGCAGACGGAAACATTCTTTTGCCGCAAGATTTGAATGTCGGCGTCACTGACGTGCACGGCATGCACGGCGAGCAGACGTTCGTGCAGAAATCCGAGCCAATCGAGATAGCCCACCGGCGTGGCATCCGGTACGGGCCATGTTGCATCCCATTTGCCGATTTTTTCAATCATTGTTTTTATTTTACCGGTTCCGTGGCGGAGAAATTCGATCTCATCAAGTGATTCGGCGAGGTGAACGGTGGAATGGAGTCGATGAATTTTTATAAAATCGCCGGCAAGACGAAATAAATCCGCCGAAACCGAATACGGCGCGTGCGGCGCAAGGCTTTGCCGGATTTTCGGGTTAGCCGGTTGAATAACTTTACGCGCAAATTCCCCGAAACGTTGACGCGCAATGGCCGGAGAAAAACCGGTGACTTCATTGTAGATCAGGGCGTATAGTGAAGATTGTTTGAGCGCGGCCAACGACGTTTCGCTGTGGTTGGCGATGTCGCCGACGGCCACGGCGCCGGTTTTTTCGAGATCGCGCACGGCGTCGCC
>JABWBZ010000021.1 GCA_013359335.1 bacterium | reverse complement strand
CTGGCTGGATTGCCGCCGGGTTGTCATTGATCAATCTGATCACGGCATTTTTCTTATTGCCCGAATCCCTCGATCATGATAAAAGGACGATCGCAACAGCGCGTTCTTTTTTTGACATTAAAGGCTTTAAACGTGCGTTACAAATTCCGCAATTGGGAATTATCATTATACTGCTATGCATCGTGACGGTGGCGTTTTCGAATATTTTTGCGACATTTCCTTTATTTGTGATGGAGCCGCCGTTTGGGCTTTCGAGTTCGCACACCGGCTGGTTTTTTGTCGAGATTGGAATTTTCAGCGCGATCATTCAGGGCGGTTTGATCGGCAGGCTCAACCGGATATTTGGCGAAAAAAAATTAATTGTTATCGGCGTGACGCTGATGATGCTGGGATTTATCGGATTTCCTATTTCAGCGCTTTTGGGCACGATTGGCATTTACGGCGTGATGGCGGGCACGGCGTTTTTATCGATGGGCAGCAGTTGTCTGACTCCGTCGATTATGAGCCTCGCCTCGCAGTTGGCTGATCCGGGCGAACAAGGCGTGATTCTCGGAATCGTACAAAGCTTTGCGAGCCTGGCGAGGATGTTCGGTCCGACGCTTGGCGGCGTCGTGTACGATGTGGCGGGACATACGACGCCTTTTTATCTTGCTGCATTTTTGATGGCGGGTTCTGTGTTTTTGGCTATTCGCCTGCATCGGCATGGGCATTTTCGGAATGACGAAGAAAATGCCGCTGCATAAATCGTCAGACTTTGCTAAAAATTTTTTTCTTAGCCAAAGTCCATCCGATTGTGAGATAATACATGACGATAACCAACGCGGCCAACATCAGTAACGTTACAGGCAAGCTGTTGTCCTGTCTGAAAACCGGCCATGATGCTTTTTCGCCCGTCACAGAATAAATCAACCACAGATGAACAACGTAAGCAAAGAGCGACTGGCTGCCGATCATGCGAACTTTCTCCGACGTGTGCCAATTTTTGAATTCTAAAAACCAGAACATTCCGAACAGGATCAATAAGATTCCGAGCCGCATTAGAACCCAATTCGGGCTGGTCAGCCAGAAATTATCGTATGTAAATAATTGAACCGGCGACCAATCGCTGATGAAACCGATTAAAAAAATTCCTGCTCCGGATAATGTAATCTTCAATACGCCGGTTTTTTCATTACCCGCCTCGACAAAATCCAGAAAAGCAAACGCAATCAATGCGCCCGACCATAAAAATACACACCACGGAAAAAGCGGAAAGAGCGGGTTATTCACGCCGTTCAGATAATTGGCGATCAACGGGTGTATATTAAATTCTGTTTTCCATAAAATCGGCGTTGCCAGCAGCGCCGCCAGCGTCATCGAGGATAAAATTATCAGGAAATAATTTCGTTGACGTGAAATAAATAAAACGATTTGCAAAAGAATCATGCTGACGGCGATGGTGTGCAATACGTCGGCGCGAAAAAATTCACCCAAATCGGCCGTTACGATGCTTGGAATAATACCGTTCCACTCGATGCGCGGAATATGCAGCAAATATCCGATGCCGAGGATCATCAACAAACGCCGCATTTGTTTACCCAGCGTCGGCGTCAGATGGGTCATGGCGTCCCATTTCGTACGGCATACAATGGCAAACGAAACGCCGGCGATGAATAAAAAAGACGGGGCGACAAAACCGTTGACAAGATTTAAGTATGGGAACCACGTCGAACTGCGCAACGCCGAGTCCAACCATGCATTGACCACATGCGTTTCGATCATCGTCAAAACCGCCCAGCCGCGAAAAATGTCGATAAACAAAAATCGTTTCATAAAACCGGAATCAATAATGTTTCAGAAAGGTTGAGCTATATTAACGACTGCCTTGTCGAAAATCCAATATTTTATTAATTTTCTGATAATATCTTATAAAAATAAACGCGCGGCACTCCAATTTCTCATCGAATTAATCAATAAAATTAGCCATTTAAAATATAGGCAAAAGCGGCATGATTTTCGCCTTTCAAAAAGGTGTATATAATGTGTATATTTTGAACCAAACCCATGGTGTTGATCATGAACCGAAAGACGACTTATATCGACGCAACGATGATCTTTATTTTAGTGATTTCGCTAGCGGCGTGTTTTGAACGTATCAATAACTCGGCCGCGGTTGAATTACAAAAGACCGGAAATGTGGTTTTACCGATTCATTCGTCGATCGATCTGGATGATGCGTATACTTTATCATTTGATCGCGTATCGGAAGACTCGCGTTGTCCGGTGGACGTTGTTTGCGTGTGGGCAGGCAACGCCAAAATTCATCTGACATTGACCGGCCCCGGCGGCGATACGCAAACTCCTAATGCCATGCCGATTGAAATCAATACATCCAATCCCGTCGCTCACGAAATTTTGGGATGGCGATTTGAATGGCTGGAGTTGCTGCCATCGCCCTATTCGGATCAAATGCTCGATTCGAATGCCTACCGGATTAAAATGAACATTACGCGAATAGCTGAATAGGAATCTTTTTGAAAAAGATTTAGTTGGAGCGTTTGAGAGCGAAATATTCTTTCGCTTTATCTTAGATTGTTCGCACTACGTAGCCGTTTTGATTGACATTCAAATTTGAAAAACTTATCTTAACCGGCCTTCCTTTTTACTAAAGTTTTGGTAAATCATATTTGAGAATGTACCGATGGAAAAGCTCATCCGTTTTATGCGTTTTTTCTTTCCGCCGGCGCAATGGCGGATCCCGGTAATTTTTTTATTCGGGATTTTTACGGGAATTGGATTACTCGTGGTTTACATTTCCAATGCAGCCTCATACCTTTCCGATGATCCGAAAGCGTGCATGAATTGTCATGTTATGGCGCCGCAATTTGCAACGTGGCAGCGGGGAAGCCACGGGCGCGTGACGGTGTGCAACGATTGTCACGTTCCGCACGACAATGTTTTCCGGAAGTATTTCTTTAAAGCGCAGGACGGCATGCGGCACGCGAGCATGTTTACATTCCGCCTCGAACCGCAGGTGATCCACATCAAAGAAGCCGGCATTACGGTTGTACAGGAAAATTGCATTCGGTGCCACAGTAATTTAGTTGAAGGCGTTTCGGCAAGTGACGTGACGGGAAAAAATTATAATCACGGTCAGGGCCAACTCTGCTGGCAATGTCATCGCGAAACGCCGCACGGCCGCGTCAATGGTCTTGCTTCCGTGCCGTACGCGCGTATTCCGCGTTTGAGCGACGTCGTGCCGGACTGGATCGGCCAATGGGTTCAAAAAGAAAAAAAATAAATTTTTTTGTAAGGAGGAGACATGAAAAGCATCATTCAGATTTTACAAGAAAAACCGCGGTTAGCGTGGCTGTTTTTTGCGGCGACCGCGGTCATAGTTTTTTTAATCGGCTTATTCGCCAATTCGATCATGGAGCGTCGCGGCGAAGAAAAAACGATGTTTCAATTGGTCAAACCGATCGCCGACTGGGAGCCGCGCAATGAAGTCTGGGGCGAAAATTTTCCGCGCGAATTCGAAAGTTATACGGCAACGTTGGATACAACTTTCCGGAGTAAACATGGCGGCGCGGCAACGCGCGACGTGCTGGAGGAATATCCGAACCTGGTGATTTTGTGGGCCGGTTATGCGTTCTCGCGTGATTTCAATCAGGCGCGCGGCCATTATTATGCGATCAAAGACATTCGCAACACGCTGCGTACGAATGTTCCACAACCCGGCACATGTTGGACGTGTAAAAGTACGGACGTTCCGCGCGTGATGAATGAACGCGGCGTGTCGGAATTTTACAAAGATAAATGGGATCACCTCGGCGACCAGATTGTCAATCCGATCGGCTGCCAGGATTGTCACGACAACAAAACGATGAATCTCCGCATTACGCGTCCGGCGTTGGCCGAGGCGTTTCAACGCATGGGCAAAGATATCAAACAGGCGACGCATCAGGAAATGCGTTCTCTCGTTTGCGCGCAATGTCACGTCGAATATTATTTCAAAGGCAAAGAGGAAAAATATCTGACGTTTCCGTGGGACAAAGGATTTCGCGCCGAAGACATGGAAGCGTATTACGACAGCGTGCAGCATGTTGATTTTGTCAATACGCTCAGCCGCGCGCCGATTTTGAAAGCGCAGCACCCGGATTATGAAATTTACAAAACCGGCGTGCATGCGGAACGCGGCGTGTCCTGCGCCGATTGCCACATGCCGTATCGCAGCGAGGGCGGCGTGAAATTTACCGATCACCACATTCAAAGCCCGCTGAACAATATCGCCAATTCGTGCCAGGTGTGTCATCGCGAAAGCGAAGAAACGCTGCGTAAAAACGTTTTCGACCGGCAGGACAAAGTCATCGAAGTGCGGAGCCGCCTCGAATCGGCTTTAGCTAAAGCGCACATCGAAGCGAAAATCGCATGGGACAACGGCGCGAATGAAAACGAGATGAAACCGGCGCTGCAACTAATCCGGCAAGCGCAATGGCGTTGGGATTACGCGGCGGCGAGTCACGGCGGATCGTTTCACTCGCCTCTGGAATCAGTGCGCGTGATCGGCGCCGGGCTCGAAAAAGCGCAGGAAGCCCGTATCGCCATCGCTGAAATTCTGATCAAACACGGCGTGAAAGTTCCGGTTACTCTGCCGGATATTTCAACGAAGGAAAAAGCCCAGGCGTTTATCGGGCTGGATATGAAAAAATTACACGAAGCCAAAATCGAATTCATCAAAACGATCATTCCAGAATGGGATAAAAAAGCGCAGGAACGCGAAGGGAAGATGAGCGCGTACGGAGAGAAATAAAATAAAAATTAGGAATTGAAAATTAAAAATCCTCAGGCCGATGGTCTGAGGATTTTTGTTATCATCATTGTGTTTTATTGAATCCTATATATCTCGGAATTTGCTGTTTGTATGCTGTCCATTCATTGCCGAATCTTTTCTCTAAAAACTTTTCTTCTTTTTTGATGATAGCGTGATGAATAAGCATCGCGAGAAGAAATGCACCGCAATTAATCGGATGAATAACAATCAGGCAGGATCCCAGGCATACAATATAGATGCTAACATAAATCGGATTGCGGGTAAAACGGTATAATCCGCGAGTTTTGAGTATCGTTTTTTCATCCGGCAATCCTACGCGAATTGAGGAACCGAGTTGTGCAATCGCAAAAATGAATAAGATTAATCCAATCGTATAAAAAGCCCAACCGGCCATTCGCGTGACGTCGCTGGAGTACCAAGGCAGCCACACAGTTTTGAATAAAAAGAACGCGCAACAAACGCCGAGAGCCAGTTTTCCAAGAATAAGGACTGGCAGGGGAATAGGGCTTTTGCCGAATATCTCCATGCTTGCCAAAACCTCATGCAGCCGATCGGCCTAAGTTTTTCAACGTACGATAATGCGAAGCCACTGCCGCGCGCATTGTCGGATGAGCGTGATAAGGAATCCCGTGTTTGACCGCGAGCGATTCTACGATCTTGCTGAGCGACGGATAATGAATGCTGCAGACTTTGGGAAATAAATGATGTTCGATCTGAAAATTTAATCCGCCGATGTACCACGACAATAATTTATTGTTGCGACCGAAATTCGACGTCGTGGCCATTTCATGCAGCGTCCATGCCAATTCCATATTACCGGCGGAATCCGGGAGCGGATGTTCCGTATGTTCCACGACGTGGGCCAATTGAAAAACAATACCGAGAATCAATCCGGCGGTGAGATTCATCGCGACATATCCGATGGCGATTTGCCACCAGGGAATCGGCAGTACGATCATGGGAATGACAATGGTCCATGAGTAATAAACTATTTTCATGATCAGCATGGTTACGACTTGCGAAAACGGGTGCTTGATATTTTTATACGGGCCGAGATCGGGGAGCATGAAATATTTATAATCTTTGATGAAAACCCAAAAAATAGTCGTGAACGAGTACGCCAGAAAAGCGTACAGATGCTGGAAGCGGTGAAACCATTGATGCGGCGTGTGCGGCGACAGGCGCAGCATCGGCGATACCGTTAAGTCTTCATCGACGCCATGAATATTGGTGTACGTATGATGAATGACGTTGTGGGTCAATTTCCACATATAGCCGTTGGCGCCGACGAGATCGAAGGTTAGTCCGAAAATCCGGTTGATCCACGGATGGGACGAGTAAGCGCCATGCAGTGCGTCGTGTCCGATGCTGAAACCCATGCCGGCTATGCCCACGCCGATGGCGATAGCAAGGATCAGCATTTCCCACGGCGCGAACCGGCCTGACATGATCAACGCGTACGCCCCGAACGTCATGGCGAGAATGACAACGGTTTTGCGGATCATGGCGAAATTGGCTTTGTCCGATATTCCGGATCGCTCGAAATAATCGGTGACGGCCGTTTTAAGATCGGTAACAAAAGCGCAGGCGTCCCTTTCAATAAAAGTGACTTTACTCATAGGTAGGTTTCCACACAAGGTTAGATTTTTAGAAATGTGTTTTAGATGTGTATAAGCAGTAGCAAGACAAAAGAAACGATTTAGAATAAGATAAAAGCGGTGAGTTTTCAAGAGAAATTTTTTGGACAGGGAAAGTTTCCGCTACTTGAATTGCCGGGGTTGAAATGGCTTTGGTGAAATGCAAACCATTGGCAATTATTTGTCAAATTTCTTGCCACCAGTCGAAATTAAATAAAAATTCTCGCTATAAGGCAAAGTAAGGATTTTCCTTCAAAGCTTCACGCCGAGCTTCAATTCGATCGTTCGGTTGCGGGTATGCGGATACCGGTACAATGTTGTAAAATCTGGATTGAAAGAGACTTCGATAATGGACGTAACAGGAAAGACATTTTTAACTTCCAACCCGCCCGCGAATACTAATCCGCCTGAATTTTTATCAGGTAACAGAACAACCGGCATGGTATTGCCGATTTTTTTAGAAACGAGACGGTCATAGCGTAAACCGATAGCCAGATAGGCAGCCCATTTTGTGAGCGGGTAATCCATTTTGACACGCGCACTGCTGACCCAGTAATTCAAGCGATCGCCAATTTTCACATCGCCTTCCGTATGCCGATAACCTTTCTGATCATAACCTGATTCAGCCTGTAAAGACAGATGCCGGTGAAAAGAATATTCGATAAATGCTGAAATATTCAGGCCCATTCGCGAGCGAGCGGGGGAAAACTCTGCCTCCGTTTGATCGGCCAGCGTGACGCCGGACTTGATGCCGAACCTAATTTGTGCGGCGAGGGAATTCAGCGATGTGATCGCAAACACGAGATAAATTAGAATTACTTTCATACCGGCCTCTATGATTGCCGGCTTGTGGTCCATAAACCGGCAGGTACATCGATAGAAATTCTGCAAAAGCTTACGCAGAATACGCACATTTTTCAATGTTTTTCTTTGGAAATTTCACGGCAGTACGCGATCTTGTATCCGGGAGTGAAAACGCAATCCGGTTCGATGACATTATTTGTGTAAGTAAAAGATGAATCGTAAAAAGAAAACGATTCCGTTTGAATTTATTCTCGATGCGCTGCTGCCGCTTGTGCCGGTGACGCGGCCAATGTTCGGATGTACCGCCGTTTACGTCGGGCCGAAAATCGTGCTGATTCTGCGCGAGCGTGAATCGCATCCGGAGGACAACGGTGTGTGGATCGCGACGACAGCCGAACACCACGCGAGTTTGCGCAAAGAATTTCCGTCTATGCGTTCGATCAACGTTTTAGGTTCGGGTGAAACCAACTGGCAAATGCTGCCGTCTGCATCGGATGATTTCGATCGATCGGCCGCTCGCGCGTGCGAATTGATTTTACAACACGATCCGCGCATCGGAAAAATTCCCAAGGCAAAAAAGAAAAAACGAAAATAATCGTTCATTTTATGGCCGGTCACTTCGGCTGCGCTCAGTGACCTTGTCTGTTTTTTGTAATCGAAATAATTTTTCTAAAAGGCCGCTATGAAAGACCGATATTCCATACCGCTTACACTGCTGGGCGCCTGCGCGCTTTCGTATTTCATGATTGGCTGGTTTATGGCAAAAGTCTCGTTCGTTACAACTTTCCAAGTCGTCAAACCGTCAGAGGATGTGTACCGTTATGTTGCGGATACGCGTTATTGGAATAACTGGATGACCGATCTCCAAACGATCGAACGGGATTCGTCAGGTATTAATCGCCATCAAATGGTGTTCGCGCTGGAGGATCGTTTTGTAAGGCGCCCGATGACGATCGATTCCATCGAAGCAGGCCGCTTATTTGTCTTCTCGGTTTTTTACGAGCATTACCGTATTCAGCACCGCATGCGTTTTTCGCAGCCTTCCGATACGACTCTTGTTTTCTGCCGCAGCGACGTTTATGGCGACGGATTTTTCTGGCGTTCGTGGTATGCCTTGACCAAAACATGGATTGCCGACCGCCAGAAAATCGATTACGAACGATTGAGATTGCTCATCGAGACGATGCAATAAATTTGGGTTTAAGGCATTTTGTGCGTTTTACAAATCAAAGTTTCGGCGAATAGCGTCGCCGGCTTTTAATTCAAGATTCGACAAGCGGTAAGGCTGACGTTCCGCCAATTTAACCCGCAGCGAATAAATTCCGGGCGGAACGCTGATCGTGTAATGTCCCACACCATCCGTCAGTGTCAACGTTAGGCCCGGGCAGCATTGGCACGAATCGGGATCGCTACAGGATGCGCAATCGCATTGTTCCAACTGGAGTATAATTTGTGCGCCGCTCACCGGAATCCCGCCTTGGGTCACCATGCCTTCCATCGTGGCGTGTTTTTCCTGCAAGAGGCTTAAAAAAAATATCAGTATAACAAACATCATTGAAACTCATTGGGTTATCCGAATATAGCTTGAAAAGCGATAAGAAGAAATCTATATTCATGCCGAATTCAGCGCCAATCATTCAGGAAAATTATGAAAACCGTTTTTAGTTTAATTGCGTTATGGACATCGGCTGCTTTTTCGGAAGATGTAAGCGACACATTAATATGGCGGGGCCAGAATTATACATTCGACCTTAATTTCGCCGCGGCTGAGCAAACCATCGATTCGGTCATTACTTTATTTCCCAAACATCCTAAAGGATATTTTTTCAAAGGTTCATTGTATTTTTATCAAATGGTTGCCGGCGATCCGAAACGTCTTTCCGACGAAGCGTTTATTGCATGGTGTGAAAAAACAGTTGAAATCGCAGAAGCGTATCGTGAAACCGCGTCTGATAAAATCGAATCGGAATTTTATCTCGGACTTGCGTATGGCAATCTGGGGCGTTTTCATGCGGCATTGGGCGATTGGATCAAAGCGTTTTATTACGGCCGTAAAACGAAAAGTCTTCACGACGACATTATTCACAAAAACAAAGCGTACTACGACGCTTATTTGTCCGTCGGCTTATATAATTATTACGCGGCGACGATGCCTAAATTCGTCGAGGTATTGGCCAATATTTTCGGATTGGGCGGCGACCGTGATTTGGGTTTGCGTCAGCTTGAAACCGCATCCGCCAAGGGTACGCTGGCGCGAGTCGAAGCTAAATTCCTTCTGGCCAATATTTTTATGGAAGAAGGCAATTACGATGAATCCGTCGTTATGTACCGCAGTTTGCGTTCCGAATTTCCCGGCAATCCTTTTTTGATGACGCAGGAAGCGATGGTGCATTACCTCGCCGATCATTTCGACACGGCGCAGCAATTATGCTCTTCGGCGCTTTCAAAAAGCCAATCGCGTTTTCCGTCGGCGGAAATATTTGCCCATCATTTCTTGGGAAGGGTTGCTAAACTAAACCGCGACTGGGATAAAGCCATCGATCATTTTCAACGCGCGGCAAAACTCAGCGCATCGTACCGCATGTACAAAAGTATGGACGGATGGATTGCAGGCGCTACGTATTATCAACTCGGGGAAACGTATGAATTGGCCGGGAAACGCGATCAGGCAATCAAAATGTATGAGAGCGGTCGCGATCATGCGATGAGCGGCAAACCAACCATACAAGGCTGCAAAAATCGTTTGCGGTATGCTTTGCCGGAATTCGAAATCGATCTGACCAAAGCGCGTTATGCCGTAATCATCGGGCAAAATGATCAAGGAATACAGGAATTACAACCTTTGCTCAAAAAAGCCCAGGTTTCAAAAGACTATGAAAAATTTATCGGCCAGATTTATTTTTATCTCGGACGGGCTGAAATAGCACAATCAAAATGGAACCAAGGGGCGGACTATTTTCAGTCGGCTCTGGAAGCGCCGTTCGGCTGCAGCGATCAGAGTTGGGTCAAGCCGCATACATTGTATTATCTCGCTTATTGCCACTGGCAAAATCAAAATAAAGAAAAATCAGGCGCCTTGCTCAAGCAAGTTTTACAATTCGAAGACTACATCGATGAACCGCGTATAACGTTTTTAGCTAAAGCGCTGCAGAAGAAAATCTGAAGCGTGGTTTTTAATACGCAAGCTGAAACTTGCGGCGACGATAAAAAATAATTCGGTAAAATCTAGATCGCGACGGCAGGTAAAACATGCGATACGGCGGGCATACTGACAAACGACTTACCATCAATTCCATCCGGAATTTCTTTTCCCAATAAATTTAAAATTGACGGAAATACATCGGCGCTGCGGAGAAATGCCTTTTGAATCGGATGGCTTAAACAAAACGGAGTCATCATGTGTTCGCGATGCAAAGAGCCGTGCGACGATTTATGTTCGGGGCTTTCCCATTTGAAACGTAAGTCGTAACCGACTTTCGCGGACAACAGCAGATCGCCGCAGCGTTCCGAACGGAAAATCTGCGCCGTTTGAACGATGGCGTCGGGATAATCGGTATCGAAAGTTTTTTCCAGAGCCAGATCGTACGTCATTACTTCCGGAAGTTTTGAAAATCCAAACGGATCGCCATTCAACACGCGGTATTCGACGGCTCCTGCCAATTCCTTAATCAGAGCGCTTCCGCGGGCGCTATCAACGCGAATATACCCGCCGGCCGTTTTAGATATGACCAAATCGACGGCATCTTTCGCCAGGAATTCTTCGACCGCGTTGGGATGCATTTGAATCATGTCTTCATAATAACATGGCTTCAGCCAGTTGCCGTTTTTAAAATAAATATGGATCATGCCGTTGCCGGAAACGTGTGCCGATGCCTGCGGGTTAATTCTGAAAATATTGGTGTAATAGAGCGTTGGAATGTTCAATGTTTTTTCCATGAATACCGGCACGTCAAAATGCGTCAGCGTCTGCGTCAGTCCGTGATCGCTGCAGATTCCGATGATCGTCGAATCGTAACGGCGCGATTCTTTTAATTTTTTAACAATTTCGCCGACGGCTCGATCGAGAAATTCATACGCGGCGATGGTACGGGCGTGGCGCGGAAAAGTATTGTGGCTGATGCCGTCGATGCCGGGAAGTACGAGAAAACGAAATTCCGATTCGCCGTGCATGGCCTTTAAAAAAATTTTCAAAGCTTTTCGGTCCACCGGTTCGTAACGCCCGTTGCCGTGCGCGCGCGCCATCAGCCACGCTTTATACAACGGCCGCTGATTGCGGCCAGCTGGTAAACCGCGCGTGATCGGGCCGAATACATTGATCGGGCCGTCCGTGAGATCGAACAATGTTTTCAGATCCGGACGGATATCGCGGTTCATGAAAAAACCTTCCCATCCGCAATAACTTCTGAAGCGGTGCGGATTGTAAAAAGCTTTGGTCGCGTACGCTTTTTTGTCGAACCACCGGATACCGGGCAGGTTCGCCGTTCCGGGAAAACAACCCGTGAAAAAAGGCAGATACGCCGGGCCGGTTGTGGAAGTGAAAACCGTCGTCATACGGCGATAATCGCCGCGTTGAACGATATGCTCGCGGATATTGGGAAGCCGTCCGGCATGCAAGAGTTCCTCGAACACGTCGTAGCGCGCGCCGTCGGCCAATATTAAAATGGCAGATCGCTTCATGATTTTAATTTTTTTTGATCGGTTCGAGAATCACGGTGTTTTTCCGTTCATCCGAAAAATACGTTTGCGCGACGCGGCGGATGTCGGCTTTGGTCGTTGCGTGAAAAAGTTCCAGCGAATGATTCAGATATTCGGCGCCATATTTTTCAGAAAGAATTTCATACCGTCCCATCATCTCGGCGCGGTTTTCATTGGTTTCCATCGAATAAATAAAGCCGGCTTCCACAAGGTTTTTAACGCGTTCGTACTCCTCATCGGTAATTTCACCCTGCTGAAGTTTGTTAATTTCATCCGCGATCGCCTGTTCGATTTCACTGATGGTATGGCCGGGTTGGGCTTGCGCCATAAACTGAAACAACCCCGGATCTTTCGCAGCCGAAAAAGAAGCGGATGCAAACGTAGCCATTTGCCGGCGATAGACCAACGATTGATGCAGGCGTGAACTTTTACCCGACGACAAAACCGCCGACAAAAAAATCAACGGAATATAATCCGGATGATCGACATTGACTGTCAAGTACGCCATGGCCAGCGCCGGCAATTCCGATTCTTTCTGAATGATTTTCCGCCGTTCGGATAATTGAGTATTTTCGGATGGAATCGGCGGCCCTGAGAAATTAGTTTTCGGAATTCCGCCGAAATATTTTTCCGTCAAAGAAAGCGCTCGTTCAAAGGTAACATCGCCGGCAATCACGAGTACGATATTTTCAGGAACGTAGTGATGTTTATAATAATCAACCATCTGATCGCGGGTCATCGCAATAAGATCGTCCCACGTACCGATCACCGGATATTTATACGGATGGTTTTCGTATGAAAGATCGTACAACGTTTCAAATAATTTTCCAAAAGGCGAATCGTCATACCGTAGCCGTTTTTCTTCTTTGATCACTTCTTTTTCTGAAACGACGTTGGGTTCCGGCAGAGCGAGATTGATCAATCGATCCGCTTCCATATCCATCAGCGATTCGAGAAAATCCGCAGGAACATTCGCATAATACGCCGTATAGTCGTGCGAGGTAAAGGCATTTTTTGTTCCTCCGGCGCGCTGGATCAACCATGAATTTTCACGCGGCTTGAAACGTTGGGTTCCCATCGAATAACAATGTTCCAGGTAATGCGACATGCCGGTCAACCCCGGCTTTTCATTGCGGCCCCCGACGCGAAACCACGCCATCATGGTACAAATCGGAAGGAAATGATTTTCATTGACGAGCAAAGTCAGCCCGTTGGGTAAAATTTTTCTTTTAATGTCGATACGGTTCATAGAATCCCAGCTGACAGCTGATAGCTGTCAGCCTGTAAATTAAATACCATTCCATGCTTTAGCGATTTCGCCTTCGCTGTTGGGTATGTGAATCAGATTGAATTTGATAATTTCAAAATGCGGGCTGAGATCAAAGTCGCCGGGAACAATTTGCGAAAAATTGATGCCGTCAATGATAGTAAACCCGACTTCGTTGAAAGCTTCGGCGATCAACCCCGAACAGACTTCATTCGACGACGAAATATCGCCGAGGAATTCCGTATGATCGCGGTGTTTTTTGAAATACGAAAACAAAATATTTGAAATATTGATATGATCATATTTGCGCCCGACGTGGGATAACGTAAAATCGCAGACGCGCCGCAATTGCGTATCGGTCAATCCGACCGGCCGGCACAGGCGAATATTCAAATGCTGCAGCACGTCGACGACGTTGATCGCCGTTCCCGTAGACGGGAGAGGATCGATGATTTTGCCGTTGCCGACATAGAGCGCCGAATGGCTCCACGTGCTGTGCGTGACGGCCATCACCACGCGGCTGATCAATTTATTGCCTTCGACCAAAATCACGTCGCCCGGGCGCAGGACACGCTTCAGATTATCCATATTATTCCGCGTGCGCAAATGATACGACACAAGGTCGCGGTTCAAGCGTTCGGCAACTTTTTTCGCGGCGTACTTCTGGATGATTTCCCAAAAATAAAACGGATTCATACATTCGCGGGTTAAGTTAGCGCAACATAATCATTTTGCCATGCAGATTCAAGATTGATTCTATCGGCTAGAAAGGATATGTTGGAAGAAAATAACGGGATAAAAAAATGAAATTACTGGCCGCGATAGTTTGCGCGTGTACATTGTTGAGTTGTTCCGCTCATCGATATGTAACGCAGCGAAACTGGAGTTGTATCGAGAATGAAGGCGATGGAACTGAAAAGATGATTCTTAAATTTGAAAACGCCATGGTCAATACTAAGACGCCATCGATTCACCTCAAAGGTTTTGTTTTTTCAAAAAATCAGGAACCGATGGCGGGTGCGCGCATTCAATTTGGGATATGGAAAACGGTCGAGGACGGGGCGTTTTTTATTATCCGGGAAGAATTCGAAACCGATTCTTCAGGCCGATTCGATTTTGTGACGGCGCTTTTATCCGATGAGTGGATGGTAGTCGAGCATGCCGACGTATCCAGGTTTTTTGAAATAGGCCGGACGCTCGGAGAAATCGAATGTCCTAAATCTCTCGATTAATTTTGCTCGACGATCTCTTTGATTTTAGATAAAATCATATCCCAGCCGCCGTTTTTTGTATCCTCGTAACGTTTTTGACCTTGTGCGACTTTGGAATAATCGCCTTGCGACACGTGTAGTTCAGTTTGGTTTCCGGAACTTTTCAATTCATACGTCACCGTCAGGTAGTTCGCCGGAATGTCTTCGATATCGGAATTCGGATCGATGGTTGTATATTGCAGTAATTTTTCCGGCTCTAATTTGAGTAAATATCCTTTGACGAAAGTCACTTCTTTACCATTGGCCACTCCTTTCCAAAGTACCGGGCTTCCGATTTTCCAGTCGGAAACGACGTCGCATCCGAACATGTATTGGCGCGTGACGGCCGGATTGACGAGAGCGTCCCAGACTTTAACAGCCGGCGCCTTGATGGTAATGTCAGCTCTGACAAAAAGTTCCTGCATAATTCCTCCTTTATTGAATAGAATTTTTTATAAGTAGTTTTTATTGCACAGATTAATATACATTACCATGACGGCGAACGATTGTAAAAACGCGCCATTTTTTATTTTTATTATAATTTTTTTTGACGTACCATTCTGTAACTCTCAATTCATTTAACTTTTTTTCGTAGCATGAAAACTAAATCATCTCAAGCTGAACGCGTTATCCGTGATTTGTTTGCGCTCGCCGGTATTGACATTAACGGTTCCCGACCGTGGGACATCCGGGTGAACGATGATCGTACTTATGCCCGAATTTTACGTGCGCCGGAACTCACTTTCGGCGAATCGTACATGGATGGCTGGTGGGATTGCGAAGCCCTGGATGAATGCATGCATAAAATTATGCTGGCGAATCTCGAAGAGAAAGTTGCCGACAACTGGAAAATGCTTTTTCGTATTTTGCAGAGTAGGTTATTCAATATGCAAAGTTCGTCACGGGCATTCGAAGTCGGCGAGCGGCATTACGATTTGGGTAATGATTTATACCGCGCCATGCTGGATACACGATTGAACTACACCTGCGCGTATTGGAAAAATGCAGCGACGTTGGATGAAGCCCAGGAAGTCAAGCTTGATTTGGTCTGCAAAAAAATCAACATCCGTCGTGACATGCGTATTTTGGAACTTGGCTGTGGCTGGGGAAGTTTCGCCAAATATGCCGCAGAAAAATACGGCGCGCACATTACCGGCGTGACCGTTTCCAAAGAACAAGTAGCGCTTGGGATGGAATTATGCAAAGGATTACCGGTGGAACTCCGCTTGCAGGATTATCGTGAAGTGAGCGGCCAATACGACGCCGTTATTTCCATCGGTATTATGGAACACGTGGGTTACAAAAATTACCGCACGTACATGGAAGTAGCCAGCCGATGCCTGAAAGACGGCGGCATCGCGTTTATCCACACGATCGGACGTAACGTAAGCGCGACACGGATCAATGCTTGGATGGATAAATATATTTTCCCGCACAGCATGATTCCGACGATCGGACAAATTGCTAAAGCGATGGAAGGAATTTTTGTCATCGAAGATATTCATAATTTCGGTCCGGACTACGATCGCACGCTTTTAGCGTGGTACCACAATTTTGAAAAAGCGTGGCCATTACTCAAAAGCAAATACGGCGAACGTTTTTTCCGGATGTGGCGTTTTTATCTTCTGAGTTGTGCCGGAAGTTTCCGATCGCGCACAAACCAACTTTGGCATTTTGTGATGACCAAACCCGGCACACCGCAACCGGAATGCCGATTTAGTTGAAAAATTTTTATGGAATACCATGACGTCATTATTGCCGGCGGCGGTCCCGCAGGCTCAAGTTGTGCCCGCAAACTCCGGCAGGCGCAAGTGGATTGTATTGTTCTCGACAAAGCGGCATTTCCGCGTACGAAGTTATGCGCCGGATGGATAACGCCCGAAGTCGTAAGCGATCTTGACATCGACGTCACATCTTATCCGCACCGCATTCTCGCCTTTCCCGCCATGCACGCCTATTTATTCGGAATCCGAATTAAAATTCCGACGCTGCAGTATTCCATCCGCCGGTATGAATTCGATCATTGGTTACTGGAACGCTGCGGTGCGCCGTCGGTTCAACATGAAATCAAAAACATTCGTTTGGAAAATGGACACTACGTCATCGACGATCGATATGCCTGTAAATATCTGGTGGGAGCAGGCGGAACGAATTGTCCTGTTTTTCGGATGTTTTTTCAAGGCGTCAATCCGAGATCGAAAAAAGCCCTGATCGTGTGCCGCGAACTGGAATTTCCATACGAAGTCCGTGACGATCGATGCTTGCTTTGGTTTTTTGAAAATAACTTACCGGGTTACAGTTGGTTTGTCCCGAAAGCCAACGGGTATGTCAACGTCGGCATCGGCGGATTCGAAGAAAAACTGAAACGTGCGAACTGCTCTATCAACGATCATTGGAATTTCTTAATTGCAAAATTAAAGAAACAAAACCTGATTTCCGATGAACCGCTCACGCCTAAAGGCCACAGTTATTTTTTGCGCGAGCCTGTAAAAAACGTTCAAATCGGCAATGCTTTTCTGATCGGCGATGCAGCAGGATTGGCGACGCGCGATATGGGCGAAGGTATCGGGCCGGCCGTTCGCAGCGGCATGCTCGCTGCCGAATCCATTATTACGGGAAAGCCTTATTCGGTTGATTCAGTTGGCGCCTATAGTATTCGCCATCCAATATTCAATCCGCTCATTCGATGGTTTACAAAATAAATTCACCCATTGGAAAAACTGACTACTCCATGCCCGTCACCCGTACACAGCGATTAAATAATTTTCACATACAATTCATACGATCATGCAGCGACAAATCGGAAAACCCCGCGGAATTTTGCGTTCAAAACTTCATCCGGGCATTTTCGATCATTCCCGTCATGCGCCAGCGGAAGACACCGGATTTTTCGTCGAACATTACTGGATAGTGAGTTGGGATTTAAGCCGTCACGAGCCTTATCTCGCGGAAACGCTGCCGCATCCCAGCGTGCATATCACGATAGAAAAAGAACGCTCCGGTTTGGGCGGAGTGAAAAAAGGAAAATTTTCACGCTGGCTCGAAGGCAAAGGCCGTGTTTTCGGAATCAAATTCCGGCCCGGAGGATTTTATCCGTTTATTAAAACTTCTGTTTCTAAATTGACCGACCGCATCGTACCGATCTATTCGGTCTTCGGCGAATCTGCGCTTCAATTCGAAAGAAATATTTTGATGACGGAGGACAAAAACCGATTGATCGATTTGGCCGATCGTTTCATCCGATCACATTTGCCGGAACAGGATGAAAATGTGGATCTGATCCATCGCATTACCAACGTCATCATGTACGATCGGAGCGTCACCAAAGTCGACGATATTGCGGATCGCTTCGATTTGAGTAAACGAACGCTGCAACGGCTTTTCAGCTTATACGTCGGTGTGACGCCTAAGTGGGTCATTCAGCGTTACCGGTTGCACGAAGCGGTTGAGCAGTTAGCGGAAAATACAAAAGTCGATTGGGCTTCGTTGGCGCTGGATCTCGGCTACTTCGATCAGGCGCATTTCATAAAAGATTTCAGGAATTTAATCGGCCGCACGCCGGAAGAATATTTACTGGGCAGAAAAATGTAAAACAAAAACTTTATTTCCATTCCATCATCCGGATATCGGTTTCGAATTGCAGAACGCGCGACCATAAAAGTTTTTGCCCGTCCGGCGATACGGATAATCCGTTCGTATAACCCTGGCAAGGATAACTAACAATCAATTGTAATTTTTTTGTCTTTAAATCTAAATAATAAATCTGATCCGGCGGAGATTTGGAAAAATAAATTCCTTTTTCCGTCAATCGCCAGTTCCTCACGGCATTCGATTGCAGATCGGAATAATACAATTCTTCAATTCCATTTTTAATTTTCCATATTCCGGATAAGCCTTCCTTGGCAAAATAAAAAGAAGAGTCGGCGTACGATTCATATCCGATTAATCCGCCTTTGAATGTAACCTGGACGGCCTCTCCTCCGCCGGCGGCAACTCTCCAGATTTGCGATGTGCCGCTGCGTTTTGAATTGAAATAAATAAACTTTCCGTCATTGGAAAAAACGGGCGAATTCGCGTCTTCGATCAGCACGCGCGGTTGATCCAGATCGATCGGAGTTGTGTAAATTTTAAATTGCCCGCCTTCAAACGTGTCGAACAGGACACTGCTTCCATCCGGACTCCATCGTGGCTGTGAACTCGCCAGCGCTAACGATTTGAAGGACACGCGACGCGGTGTCGCATCGTTCACACCGCCTTTCCAGAGATTCAAATCGCCTTCGCGGTTGGAAATGAATAGGATCGAGCGACCGTCGGGGGAAAACTCCGGAAAAATTTCTCCATAGTTGGATTCAAAAACTTCAGTTCCAGTTTTTGTTTTAAGATCAACTAATGACATGACGTCATTGTTGACGAGATGATAAGCAAAAACAATTCTTCGCCCTCGAACCGATAATGAAGAGCAAGGTATTCTGGCCATCATCGTTTTTTCCATGGTAACCGGATTTAAACGTACGATTTCATTGATCGAATTTGATTTCGTTCTGGTATAAAATATTTGATCTCCGTCCGACGCTACGTCGACGACCCTTGTCCTATCCGACGTCAGCCGCTTCAATTCGCCCGTACCTGTTTCAATAGTCCAGATATCGTTGTCAAAATCGGTATCGAAACGCGCGAAAGCAACCGAACGGCCGTCATCGAAAAAAACCGGGTATCGATCTTCCATGTGTTTTTGCAGCGGCGACGCTATTTGAGTAATGGTTTTTCCTTCAGCGTCCGCCAGATATATGCTGAAAGGACTCGCGGAATCGGCGCGGGCGCTGTAAGTAATCCATCGGCCGTCCGGCGACCAATCCAATCCGCGCACCTGTGAAGGAATGGTAAGAATTTCTATGAGCGATGTGTCGGGCAAATTAATCCGATACAAAGTACTGGTTGCTTCGCTGACCGAATTCCATCCTAAGGTATTCCAAAAAATGATCGATTGGCCGTCGCGTGAAAATTTTGGAAATTTTTTAAAGCCTGGTATCTGGGCGAAAATTTCAACTCGGTCAGATCCCGGTATCATGACGCGAACTTCGGTTTTTTCATCGCAAGAATTGCCGTAAATGAATACAACTTTTTTTCCGTCATAGGATAAAAACGGAAATCGCTCCATCCCGGTCGCTGAACTTAAGATCAACGGTTCAGGCAGTTCGGACCGATCATTCCATGCATCAATCGCCAGCCAACCGGCAAGAATAATGAGAATCGCCAAACCCGCCATAAGTACGAATTTTTGAGAGTGTACGCCCTGCGCCGGTAATGGATCGCTTTCGATTTTTTTTTCAACCGGAACGATGATGCGGTAACCTTTTTTTGAAACCGTTTCAATGATTCTGGGTTGCGCCGTATCATCTTTCAGAATTTTTCGCAATTTGGAAATAATCTGGTTGAGTGTATTCTCGGTTACGAAAGAATCTTTCCAAATAACTTGAAAAAATTCTTCCCGTGTCACTGTTGCGCCGTGTCTTTCCAGTAAATACACCAACACTTCCATCGTTTTGGGCTCTATCCGTATTTGGGCATCGCCGATACATATGAGATTTTGGCCGGGCTTGATCGTGCAACCGTCTACCGTATAAATTATTTTTTGCAACATCAGCGATACAGGATTGATGGGTTCAGCAAACCGGATAATTGACCTATTGTAAGCCATTTAAGCTTTATGTTCAATTTGAAAATTAGCGGCGATGACGGCATTCATAAAAAATTCATCAGAACTTCACAACATTTTCAGGCATTGCCTGCGCGCTGAGTTTATCTTGAATCATCCAAAAGCCCCATTGAAGTCTAAAAAAATTAACACTCAATGGCCCAGGCTGCTTGTTTGAGAAGACCACAGGCCATTTTAG
>JABWBZ010000293.1 GCA_013359335.1 bacterium | reverse complement strand
ATGAGGTTGTAGTAACTTTCGTCTTCATGCTCTTTTTTTCTGAACAGAGACCAGCAAACAAAGTCAACCACTTGCAGGCATTTTTCTTCATGAGGCGTTTTGATTTCAACGGACAATTTTAACTTGAAATTTGACGAGACCTGGCGTTCCAGATACGACCGGAAGTTATCGTTTAAAAAACGATTGGTTTCGCGCTTGGATGCGATCAGATGGACCGGTTGATCAAGCGGAATCAGTTTTTTAGAAAAAATCCGATCCAGCAAAATATTGGTCACATAGTTGTACAGCACATGTTTTTCGTCGTGGAGCCTGGCATAAACCTTTTTTTTATTAAGGGTGACGCTCAATACCGAGACGTTGTGTTCATTCAGCCGATTTAAAACTTTATGACGGGTTTTGGGTGTTTCTTTATAACAATGCAACACCCGCGGCCTGCGCTTGATTTCTTTTGTCGAAAAGCTTCTAAAAACCTTTTTTATAATTTTTTCAATCGGGCCTTTATTGTGAACGAACAAAAAAACGATAACGAAATATTTGGAAGTCTTTTTCTTTGTAAAATCGAATCCAAGATCGCCGCTTTCGTCCAAAAAGATATACGCCATGCTAAACAAACTCTTCCGAAAAGATCAATTCTTCCTTGCCTTCTTCGATTTGCTGAGAAGCGGCGATGATCCTTGTAAGATATTCATGCGGCGCCATTTGTTTTAATGTTTGTACATGCTCTTGAAGTTTCTTTTCAGAAATGCCGCGAATTTGTTTCAGCACGTATTCCGGAAGCGAGTCGAGTTTCTGAACTACATGCAACAGGTCGTCGAAATAGTCTTTTTCTTCGGGTAATTTTGGCGCGATGCCGTTTAATTTATGAATAGCGTCTTGTTTGCCTTTATCCATCGCCACCTGCGATTTCCTGATGAACAGGTTTTTTTGCATAAATGAATAGATTGCATAGAAGCGCTTGGAGACTTCAACCGGCGATTCGGATAAATCGGCTTCAAAGAGTTTGAGCGCTTCTTCGGCGTTGAGCGTCATGCATTCGGTATCCGAATCGGCGAATTTAAATACATGCTCGTCTCGTTTCTTGGCGTAGATCAGTACGCCTTTTTTGTCTTTGGAATCGGTGCGGCGAATCCGGACACGCGGCGGTATAGCCAAAGATTGGTCCAGAAATTCGGGATTTTGGCGGCTGATGCGGCCCAGATCGTTTCGATATTTCGTATCCCAAGACCGCTCTTCAGTAAAATCGATGCGCTCAAATCGTTCTCGGTAAAACGACCGCAATTCCTCATCCGAGGTCAGCACTTTCGTATCTTCTCCCATCAAGGCGTGGATCATAGCAATTTTCAAAGTGGAAATTTCTTTGATGCGCGTTTCCTTTTCGCCGATGGCCGTCGGGAAAAAGTTATAAATATACAGTTCGTCGAAGACTTTTTTATTCACGCGATTGATTCGGCCAACCCGCTGAATCACCCGGGTAGGGTTGTATGGGATGTCGTAATTAAAAACAGTTCCAGCGCGATGAAGATTAAATCCTTCGGAGATCGCATCGGTCGCGATCAGGACATCGTAATCGTCTTTTTGAATAGCCGCACCGGCATCGAAATTTTCGCGGATAATGGTTTTGTTAGTATCGTTGGCGTCGTCGGAAGAATATTTAAAAACCCGAATCGTATCCTTGAGTTGATCATATAGATAACCGGCCGTATCGCTGTACTCGGTGAAGACGACGATCTTGCGGTCGTGATCATTTTTGACCTGGTTTTTAATGATTTTTAAAAATGATTTAAGCTTGGGATCTTCCCGGCGCCCGTCCGCAAACCATTCTTTGTAAATAGATTTGAGCAGAGCGATATCTTTTTCTACTTCTTTGATAAATTCGGGCTTAAGGTCTTTATGATGAATGATCTGAAGGCCTTTTTCCTTGTAGGCTTTTAATTCTTCCTCGAAGTCGTATTCTTCCAGCGTCACGTCGGGCTTATCGTTGAGCGAGGTCAATAACGCATCGACGTCCGGCAATGCTCCTTTTTTATAAATCGGTATGCGTCCGAGTTTGATGTACCAATCTTTGATATGCTGCGAAGATTGGATCATGGACTTCAAGGTTCTTTCGAAAGCAAAAACGGAACTTTCAAACCGGTGCACTAATAACCGCCGCATAAATTTGGCCAAATTGACTTGCGCTTGAATGAAGAGGTTTTTGTCGCCAAATTCATCGTCCAATTGCGCTTTGTATGCCTGGGCATCGATTAAATACGAAGTCGGTTTATACCGGGCTCCGATAAACCCCTTGGATTCATCTTCCGGCGCTATCCGTTCAAGCGTTTCGACGTATAATTGACTCAACTTTCCGAGTTCATATTCGAGCACTTTGGGATCTCTAACCGCCGGAAAAGAAATTCCCTGTTTCTTAAGATCATCCTTATACTCTTTGATTTCATCGAGATCGAGCCGTGAACGCCGAATGACTAAAGGCGAGATAATGTCGCGAATTTCTTTTGCCAGCAATTTGATTCTATTATCAATCACGGTGGCCGTTTCCCGCTTTTCTTTCTGGGATTTCTTGATGTCCTTATATTCTTTAACCAGTTCTCTGAACTGATAGGACAAATTGTCGACTGTTTGAATGGTGGATCGTGAAGGAATCTGGAAAAGTTTGATCATCGCCAGGATGTCCTGAGGACGATTGTTGAAAGGCGTTGCCGTTAGCAATATGACTTTGTTGCCTTGGCACAGACGATGAAGGTCGGCGTAATCTTTGGTCAATTCGTTGCGGTACGTATGCGCTTCATCGATAATAATGAGTTTTTGCTCTCCATCATCATTTTCAATCAATGCCTTTTCGATGGCGCCGCGGCTGTGCACTTTACCTTGAAAATTAAATATATTGTAACGGTAATCGTCCCATTGATACATCAGGTGCGGCGGAGCAATAATAACGGTTTTCATTTTTAAATTATGCGCGATGGCCGACGCAATGATGCTTTTTCCCAAGCCGACGACATCGGCAATGATCACGCCGTTGTGGCGTTCCAATGTTTTCATGGCCTGTAAAATAGCGTCAGTCTGGTATTTTAAATCAAAGATTTTGTTTTTAGAAATTTCGGACGGAAGTTTGATTCCAGAAACTTGTCCGAAGTGAAACAGTTCATGCAATACCCGCACGTATAAAAGAAAAGGTTTGGGTAATTTATCGATCCAGATTTTTTCTATAACTTTATTAAAAAAATCGTGATTGGAGGGGCCGGCAATTTCCACGGATTCATTTTCCCACAAATGCATAAAAAATTTCATTCCTTTTTCATACATATCTTTGTCGCGATCAAGAATATTGGCCTCGTGGCGCCCTTGGAGTCCCGAAATTGAAAGATTACTCGATCCGGTAATCATGGCTCCCGGGTAATTACCGCCTTCGCTTAATTCGGCTTTTTTCTCAAAAAGATACAGCTTGGCGTGATTGGGAAATTTAGTCTTTCTGATTTCCAGCGTTCCGTCTTTTATCTTCGATACGAAAAGCTTGAATGACCGGATGCGTTCCTCGGAATCAAAGAAGTCCGTATCGTTAAAAAATTTAGAAAAATTGTCGTAGAAATTCGTCTTAATCTGGCCGCGGGTCAGGGTGCTCCCTTGAATAAATTCAACCTCCATCATTTTGTGATGCAAATTTTTCTCAATATCCAATCCAACCAATATTTGCATTTTTTTGTCGGCTAACTTTTCGCACAAAGCTTCAAAACCTGAAAAATAGAAATAGCCCACAAGAAAATACGTTTTATCAGTTGTAGGTAAAATACCGTTGATCACTTCTGTAAGAAGTTCGTCTTGGTTTGTAATAAACTGACCGGACATAGGTTGAAAAAGAAAAGTTTAATGGTGACGATAGGCTGAAACATATTAAGAAAAGAAACGGGATTTCGCAAACGGAATTTCGAAGAAGTAAGGAAAAAAAATACCCAATGAGCACCAGCCCATTGGGTATTTGTGTTTTAAGACAGATCAATTCGTTAATTCATCAGGCGAGATCGAAGCGATCGGCGTTCATTACTTTATTCCACGCGGCCACGAAGTCTTGTACGAACTTTGTCTTCGCGTCGTCCTGCGCATAAACTTCGGCGAGCGCACGCAGTTGTGAGTTCGAGCCGAAGATAAGATCGACGCGCGTGCCGGTCCATTT
>JABWBZ010000292.1 GCA_013359335.1 bacterium | reverse complement strand
AGACGAAGTATTTAATTTATTCCTCGAGCTCAATGCCAACGACGATCAGTTGGATTTCCCTACGATTTACGCATCCGCGAAAATGGGTTTCGCTCAATACGAAATGGACAAGCCGAATCAGGACATGGAGCCGCTTTTCGAGACGATCGTGTCGCGCGTGCCGCTGCCGCCCGGCGATAAAGAAGCATCGTTCCAGATGCTCGTCGCCAATATCGATTATTCCGATTATCTCGGCCGCATTTCCATCGGCCGCATTCAGCGCGGTGAAATCAAAATGGGACAAAATCTTACCGTCATCAAAAAAGACGGCTCTCAATACAACGGGAAAACGGTCAAACTCTACGCGTTCGAAGGATTGAAGCGTACGGAAATCGAAACGGCGTATGCCGGCGAAATCATAGCCCTTGCGGGTTTGGAGGAAATTGAAATCGGCGAGACTATTGCCGATCCACAAAATCCGGAGGCGCTCGAGCCGATTCACGTCGACGAACCGACGATCTCGATGTTTTTCATGGTCAATAACTCCCCCTTTGCAGGACAAGACGGTAAGTTTGTCACGTCACGCCACTTACGCGAACGCTTGTACAAAGAATTGCTATCGAACCTCGCTTTGCGTGTCGAAGATACCGACAGCATGGATACGTTCAAAGTTTCCGGACGGGGCGAATTGCATCTGTGTATTCTCATTGAAAATATGCGCCGCGAAGGATTTGAATTCCAGGTCTCGCGCCCGGAAGTGATCATGAAAAAAGTCGACGGCGAGTTGCACGAACCGATGGAATATCTCACGATCGACGTACCGGAAGATTACATGGGCGTCGTGATTGAAAAACTCGGTAAACGAAAAGCGGAAATGAAAAATCTCATTCACCTCGACAATAAACAGGTGAAAATCGAATTCCTGATTCCGGCGCGCGGCCTGATCGGATACCGCGGCGAATTCCTCACCGACACGCGCGGCACGGGCGTCATGAATCACGTGTTCCACAGTTACGAACCGTATCGCGGCGATATTGCCGGCCGCACCAACGGCGTTTTGATCTCGATGGAAAATACCGAAACCGTTGCCTACGCGATGTTCGGGCTGCAGGACCGCGGCGAATTGCTGGTCAATCCTCAAACGAAAGTGTACGAGGGTATGATCGTTGGCAAACATTCGCGCGAAAACGACCTCGTCGTCAATGTCGGCAAAGGAAAAAAATTGACTAATATGCGCGCGTCGGGTTCGGATGAAGCCGTTCGCCTCGAACCGATACGCCCGATGAGTCTTGAAGATTATATCGAATTCATCAACGATGACGAATTGGTCGAGATCACGCCGCTCACGATGCGGTTACGCAAAAAAACTCTGAAAGAAGCGGATCGCCGCAGAGAAGAACGTAGGAAAAAAGATTGATGCTGTCACTTCGAGTCCCGATGCATCGGGATGACGAGAAATCTGTTTACTAAAGCAGTCATTTATATTACTAATTTATGTTTACCGAATTATCCAGCAAACTCGAAAATGTATTCCGCAAACTCGGCGGACGCAGCACCATCAATGAAAAAAATATTCAGGATGCGCTGCGCGACGTACGCGTCGCTTTACTCGAGGCGGACGTCCATTACAAAGTCGTCAAAGAATTTATCGATAAAGCCACGACGCTCGCGCTCGGACAGGAAGTTTTACACAGCGTCAGCCCGGCTCAGCAATTAATTAAAATCATTCATGATGAACTCGTTGCGACGTTGGGTGGTGAAAATGCGCCGATTCAGTTTTCCGGATTACCGTCCGTCGTCATGATCGTCGGTTTGCAAGGTTCCGGTAAAACGACGTTAAGCGGGAAACTTGCGAACTATCTTCGCAAAAAGGGCCGCGACCCGATGTTGGTCGCCGCCGACGTGTATCGCCCTGCCGCCGCCGATCAATTGCGCGTGCTCGGACAATCGCTGGATATTCTTACGTACACACCACAGGAAGCCGGCAGCAACGATCCCGTAAAAATTTGCCGTGACGCCATCGATTATGCCCGCCAGCATAGCAAAGACACGGTCATTCTCGATACGGCAGGCCGCCTGCATATCGACGACGCTTTGATGCAAGAACTCGAACACATCAAGGCACAGACGTCGCCTGCGGAAATTTTATTTGTTGCCGACGGCATGACTGGCCAGGATGCCGTGAATACAGCAAAAGAATTTGCCACCCGCATTAATTTCGACGGCGTTGTGCTCACCAAGCTCGACGGCGATGCCCGCGGCGGTGCGGCTCTTTCGATCCGCAGCATTACCGGCAAGCCGATCAAGTTCATCGGCACCGGCGAAAAAATGGAAGCCATCGAGGAATTTCATCCGGAACGTATGGCTTCGCGCATTCTCGGCATGGGCGATATCGTTTCGCTCGTCGAAAAAGCGCAGGAAACCATCGATCTCGAAAAAGCTAAAGAACTCGAGGAAAAATTCAGAAAAAACGAATTCACGCTTGAAGACTTTGCCGATCAATTGAAGCAAATCAAAAAACTCGGTTCGCTCGAAAGTATTCTCGGCATGATCCCGGGCATTGGCAATAAAATCAAAAACCTGAACATCGACGACAAAGTCATGATCCACATGGCCGCGATTATTTCGTCTATGACGAAATCCGAACGCGCCAAACCGCAGATTTTGGACGGTAAAAGGCGCCTGCGCATTGCCCGAGGCAGCGGAACTTCCGTGCAGGAAGTTAACCGGCTGCTCAAACAATTTGACGACATGAAAAAAATGATGAAAAAAATGGGCAAAATGAATCCAAACGATTTAATGAAAATGATGCCGTTCGGAAAGATGTAACCCGGATCGTTAAACGAAAAAATTATTTGCTAATGAAGATTGAGTTTATTAAACTTACAGCCCATATAGTGGAATTATTGACATTATATATAATGATTAAAAACTAACTTCGGAGGAAAGTAACTTGTTAAAGCTCAGAATGCAAAGAGCCGGAAAGACGCACAGACCGTTTTATAAGATCGTCGCCGCGCACTCGACCAAACCCCGCAACGGCGCTTTCGTTGAAAAAATCGGAACGTATAATACGATCGTCACCCCGCCGCAATTGAACGTGGACGAAGCCAAGGCAATCAAATGGCTGCAACGCGGCGCCCAGCCGTCTGACACCGTCAAAAGCTTATTCCGTAAAATCGGCATTTTACATAAATGGCGTTTGACCGCAAAAGGCCTCTCTACTGAACAAATTCAGGCTGAGATGGAAAAATGGCAGGCCAATCAGGTCAAAAAAGCCGCTGAAAAACGCGTTAAAAAAACCAAGGCGGTAAAGAAAAAAAACCAGCCTCAACAGGAAGCCAACACAGCAGCAGCCGGCGAATAATTGGAAATTGGATTCTCTGAACGTGATAATTGCGACTGAACTGTAAACTCTAATTGAAGGAGGAATGGCGATGCAGAACTTTATCGAATTCATCGTGAAGCATCTGGTGGATAAGCCGGAAGAAGTCGTAGTCACTGAAGTAGACGGCGAACGCGTAACGGTATTCGAACTCAAAGTCGGCCAAGGCGATTTGGGCAAGGTGATCGGTAAACGCGGACAAAATGCCAAAGCGCTCCGTACCTTACTTGCCGCCGCTTCTGCTCGCGCCGGTAAACGTGCCGTGCTGGAGATTTTAGAATAAACGATTGAAAGAATCGCATAACTATTTTGACTTCGCAGAATAAAACCCGGATTCAGATCGCAAAAATTTTGCGAAGCCATGGCATCAAAGGCGAATTGAAAATCATGCCGTCTAATGCGCATGTCATTTCGCTGAAAAAAGAAACCGAGGTCTACGTTTACAACCGGTTTGATCGGTTCACTGTCATGCATATCGAATCGATCCGTAAAATTCCGCAAGGCGGAATTTTGAAATTGCAGGAATTAACCAATCGTACCGATGCTGAAAAATATGCACAAGGATATGTGACGATTGAACGAAGCCTGTTGAATGATTTGCCGGAAAATGAATGGTATATAGCCGATCTGATCGGTTTTAAAGTGGTCAATGAAAAAGGAGAAGTTCTCGGTTTGTTGAATAATGTATTGACGATGCCGGCGCACGAAGTATACGAAATCGACTGTCACGGAGAAAAAAAACTGATTCCGGCCGTCGAAGAATTTATAAAAAAAATCGATACGAAAAAAAAGACCGTGACGATCGTCGGTGAT
>JABWBZ010000291.1 GCA_013359335.1 bacterium | reverse complement strand
CACGCAAGTCATTTACCGGAAAATTATTCGACGCGCCGCCCGATGACCGTTTGGAAGGAACCATTGCCACGAACATTTTGGCGGCTTTAAAAGGCGCAAACATTTTGCGCGTTCACGACGTTAAAGCCGTCCGGCGGGCCGTTGAACTAACGCTAATCATCGAACATGCTCATCAATAAGTATGCAAACGGAACTTTTTAAAATATGGTTTGTGCCCGTCACGGTGCTGGATATATTTGATATTCTGGCCGTTACGGTGATTTTTTACAAAGCGTACTCAGTCATTCAAGGTACGACGGCTTCGCGCATGCTGATGGGTTTGATTCTGATTTTAGTTCTTTCCGTCGCCGTCCAGGCGCTCAATATGAGCGGCATGATCTGGTTAGTCGATCAGATCCGCACCGTGTGGGTCATCGCTTTCGTCATTATTTTTCAACCTGAACTGCGACGGATGTTGTATTCATTCGGCCAGAGCGGGCTGCTACGAAATATCATCAAGCTTGGCATTCCGGATTACGTGAACGAAGTTGTCAAAGCGTGCGAATTTTTGGCGAAACGCCGAAACGGCGCGATCATCGTTTTGGAGAGAACGACGGGATTGCGCAACATTATCGAAACCGGACTTATGCTGCAAGCACAGGTTTCACAGCAATTACTTTTATCTATTTTTAATCCGCGATCGCCTTTGCATGACGGCGCGGTCGTTATCGAAAACGACCAGATCGAGGCGGCCAAATGTTTGTTGCCGCTTAGCCAGAATCCGTACATCGAATCTTCGTTAGGAACGAGGCATCGCGCCGCCGTGGGATTATCGGAACAAACGGATGCCATTATACTGGTCGTGTCGGAAGAAACCGGAAAAATTTCTGCCGCCTACAAAGGCATTTTACACCGTAACCTGACGCCGACGGAATTGCGAAATTTCATTGAAGAAGTCATTTCGTCCGGTAAGACCAAAGGCTTGTGGCGAAAGATCAAACGCCAGAAATCCAGGATTCTTGAACCGGCGGAAAATTAAGACCGAAACCGGCAGATTTTTGTATAAATGTGAGCAGATCTGACCCCATTAGCCGCCATGGCTTTTGAATTTAATTCAGATATTTTCAGAATTGGAAATCTTGAAAACCAGATTATCAGATGAATCCCTGCAATTGCAGACTGTGGGGATTTTTTTTAACGTCACTAAGGAAATTATGAAGCGACAATGGTCAACTGTTTGTTTTCTCATCCTGCTGATCTTTGAAAATCTGCCAGCACAAACGATCCAGTCTAAAAATGATTATTTTAAAATCATCTCCGAAAAAGACGGCGAATTAATTTACGAATTTAATTTTATTCGCCCGTCAGTTTCATCGTCTTTACAAAACGGCGCCGCGTACGACCGACTGGAAGCTCCATTTTTCGAAACTACGCAGGAAGCCGGCGTTCCACAACTTCTAAAAATCAGTTATCTGCTTGAATTACCCGAAGGCCGGCCGCTGGCACAAATTATCAGTTCACAAAAAGAAATGATTCAGGTTGGCCAGCTTTTTTATCAAAACGATTCTGAAAAAAAAGCTCTGCCGGATGAATGGCTTCCTAAAAATCCGGTGCGTTTGGAATATGTTGGAAAAATGCGGAATATTCCGTTGTATCAACTAACGCTCTATCCTTACCGATATAACGCATCCAAAAAACAAATCGAATTTAATGAACAACTTCAGGTCAAAATCACTTATCAGCCAACTCAACGCGTACAGGTTTTCGAAAGCCGGATAGATGAGGTTGATCGCTTGCTGAAATCCAGTAGTCTGAATTATGAATTTGCCCGAAAAAAACGGCAATTAAAAAGCAAGGCCGTGTTGAATAAAACGGCGCTGCAGCAAACAGCGCTGACACAATCCGCTCAATCGTCCGGATTCTTTAACGTTCTCGCAGCGGCGCACATTAAGATCATCGTCGACAAAGACGGACTGTACAAAATTCCTTACGCCTATTTGGCTGAAAAAACCGGAATGGATTTTAAAAACATCGATCCGCGTACGTTTCGTCTTTTCAATCAAGGCCTGGAAGTGCCAATTTATTTTCAGGGAGATTTCGACGGAAAATTCAATGAAGGAGATTTTTTTGAATTTTTTGGTGAAAAGTATCTTGCCAAATTTAATCGATATATTAACACCGTTCCGAAAATCAAAGGCCACTATATTGATCCCTGGAGCGATGACAATGCATACTTCCTTACGTGGGGCGGCAATTTTGGCTTACGGATGGTGGAAGAAAATGGCGGGAAAGTAATTCCAGATGACAAGACAGGCGCTCCATTGAATCAGCCGGTTAATTTTAATTTCACCGCACATTACGAAGAAGATAAAGCCAGGCTTAGCATCAAAGACATTAATTTAATTCAGCCTACGGCTGTGGAAGATATCTGGGCTTTTGATGAAGGTGTGTCTTACATTCAGGGCGGCACTGGTGAAACATCCAGCCGGGAATACACTTTCGTCGTCGAGCAACCCGAAGGATCGCAGCAGTCAACATTCTCATTATTGATCAATCTTCAAGGCATTAGCACCGGCAATCACCTCGTTTCCATTTTGCTTAACGATGGCGAAATAAGCGGCGGCAATTTGAGTTGGACTGGACCTGAGAAATTTCAAACAGAAATTCTGATTAATTACGATCAAATTAAACCTGGAAGTAATCGCCTTCGTATCACTACTCCATCCAGTTCTGACCGCACATTGGATATCCTGGCTTTGAATTGGTTTGAGCTTAAGTATAAAAGAACATACCGGGCGCAAAACGATTATCTTCTTTTTTATCCAGGCCCTGATGGTATTTCAGGATACACCAATCAATTCGTCATTCGGGGATTTAAAGACCAAAATATTAGCGTTTATAAAAAAGGCGTGAGTAAAATTGTCAATTGGGATTTAAAGCGAACTGTTGCCGATACCTCATGGCGCGTGGAAATGCAGGATTTGTCTCCATTAAGCAATACCGAATACATTGCCGTGAGTGAGACGGCTAAATTACTTCCCAAATCGATTACATTAAACAATTCGGCAAACACATTACTAACAGGAACGCATAACGCCCGTTATCTCATCATTACTCCGAAGAAATTTAAAAACGCCGCGTTACCGCTGCAAACCCACCGTGCCTCGAAGGGATTATCGGTTGAAACCGTTGCCGCCGAAGATATTTATGATGCGTTCGGCTTCGGGGTCAAAAGCCCTTATGCCATTCGTGATTTTCTGCGATATACTTACACACAACCGAATTGGCAAGGCGCACAAGGATCGCCTTTATATATTTTATTAATCGGCGACGCTTCAGAAAATTCAAAAAGCGCTTCCGATATTTTGCCGACGCAGCATATTCAAACCGAAAAATACGGATCAACCGCCAGCGACTATTGGTACAGTCTTGCCGATGACAACGACATCGTTCAGGATTTTTTTATCGGGCGTTTCCCCGCCGCCGATTCCGTCACGATACAAACCATAACGGATAAAATTATACAATATGAGCAATCGGCTCTGCCCGGCACATGGAAAAACACCGTTCAATTTATCGGCGGTCAAAATGAAAGCCGCGGCGTTTTATCGGGCAATAGCGAAATTCCGGTCGACGTGTTTCGCTATCAATCCAGCAAATTGATTAACAATACCATGCCGCAGGCTTTTTCGCCGAAACGGATTTACGCATTTCCACGTAATGACCAGTTTATCGGCGGCGCCAACGACGTCATCGGCAGTTTTAACGACGGCCGGTTGATCATGACTTATCTTGGTCACGGCGGAGGAGGAATTTGGGGAGACTTGGATGCCGTGACCGGCAAACCGTTATTGAATAACGATCAGGTTGATGAGATTTCCAATCAAGGGAATCGTTATCCGTTCGTTCTGAGCATGACATGTTTTGTCGGCGCTTTCGACGGCGGTAATCCGGCGCTGGGCGAAGTCATGTTGACCAAAGCCAACAAGGGCGCCATTGGCGTGCTGGCATCCAGCGGTACGGGATGGATCATCGGTGACTTCCAGATGCTGGAGCAATCCCTGCAGCCGTTTTTACAGGAAGGCGTATCGGTCGGAGCCGCAATCGCGCAGGGAAAAATCAATTACCTCATTCTTAAAGGGCAAACCGACGTTGAAGTAAGCGGTTCCGGCAGTTCGCTTACCGAATCTTTCATCGCGCCCAGCATGGCGTTTCAATTCAATTATCTCGGCGATCCTGCTTTGAC
>JABWBZ010000290.1 GCA_013359335.1 bacterium | reverse complement strand
CGGCGGATTCAAGGCGTTGATCGTATCGCAGCGGCGGCAAACCGATTTTTTGCCGGTGGTCATTGACAAGTCCGGCAATTTTCGCTTCAATTGTTTTCTGACCAGGAATGTTTTCGAAACTGTTTTCCGTAAAGGAATATTCTTGAGCGGGTAATGTGAAAAAAGGAGTAATGAGAAAAGGAATCAATAGCAGCGTGAGAGCATGATGGCGAACCATGATTTTAACCTGCCGTCGCGAATCGCAGCGCGGTTTTTATGAGTTCCTGCAGCGAAAATTCTTTTCCTGGATTTTCGCGTAAAGCCCGCGTGATGGACTTTTCGGCTAACGCTTTGGCATAACCGAGCGACATCAAAGCCATCATCGCTTCATCCGCTACTTCGGAAATTCCCTGGACCACTTTCGTGCGGGCGATGTCATCGGCAGAACTGATCTTGGCAACTTTTTCTTTGAGTTCTACGACCAACCGCTGAGCGGTTTTTTTGCCAATGCCCGGCACCGCGGTCAGAAGATTATAATCTTCCTGCGCAATGGCTTTTTTAAAATCAGGAAGCGCTACGCTTGAAAGTATTCCCAACGCAGATTTAGGACCGATACCTGAAACCGAAATTAACAACAAAAACACTTCACGTTCTTCCTGAGTGGAAAAGCCGTACAATTGCATGATGTCTTCACGGACATGCAGATACGTGAGCAATCGCGCCGGTTCACCGATGGCGGCGAGTTTCTCGTAACTGCTTACGGGAATCAAAACTTCATAGCCGACACCGCTGACGTCGAGCACCGTTCGGGTCGGATTTTTTTCGGCGATGAGTCCTTTTAAATATGCAATCATAAGTTTCCAGTTATTACAAATATCCTAATTGAGCCATGCTTGTATATCCGCGGCCGGCGACGATGATGTGATCGCGCACCGGTATGCCCATGATTTTTCCGGCTTGTTCGAGTTGACGCGTGATGCTGATATCGTCAGCGCTTGGATCGGTCTGCCCGCTCGGATGATTGTGCAGCAAAATCACAGCGGCCGCGTGTTCATCTAACGCCGCTTTGAAAACTTCGCGGGGATGAACCAAACTTGACGTCAGTGTGCCTTCGGAAATAGTCACGTCGCGAATGACCTGGTTGGCGCCGTCGAGCAAGATAACCTTAAAAATTTCTTTTTTCAAATCACGCAGCAAAGGTCCGTATTGCCGCGCCACGTCTTCCGGCGACGTGATTTTAGGCTTTTTTTCATCGACAAATGACTGCAGCCGGCGTGCAATCTCGAATGCCGTCATCAATTTAATGGCTTTGACTTTGCCGATACCTTTGAATTGACTCAATTCACGGTAATTGCATTTGGCGAGATTGGCAAGGCTGCCAAATTGGCGCATGAGAGCCTGCGCAAGGTCGACGGCCGTAATTTTTCGAGTGCCGCTGCCGATCAAAATGGCCAACAGTTCTGCTTCGCTTAGCGTCGACGCGCCGTGTTTTTCGAGCTTTTCCCGCGGGCGTTCATCGACGGACCAATCAGTAATCTTAGTGTGGTACGTTGCGGTTTCAGCGATTTTTTTATGCTGTAGCATTGATCCGATTGTTAATCTAACGTTCGACAAAAAAACGCGAAACGAATGTTCCGCGTTTTACTATTCCTTATTAATTACTCATTGCCTACACTTGTCCCGCGCCGCAAAAATCGCAAAAATTGGAATGGACAGGAATCGGTTTACCGCAATTTTTACATGTTTTGGAGTTAGGTTGCGCCGAAGCCGCCGGTTTAAGTTCCGGTTCAAAGCAATCACGATATGCGACCACGCCGATCGTGTACGTCAGCGGAATTGAAAAGACAATTCCAATATAACATGCATACACGCCGACCTGGGCCAGCAAACTGACTACAAAAGCAAAAATGGTAAACATCAACCAGTCATTTTTAGCTAGGTCTTTGCTTTTTTTAATGGCGTCCACCGGATTCAAGTTTTCACGGACGATGATAGGATGAGTGAGATAAGTGAGTCCGGCTACAACAAAAACAGGAAAATAACATAGTAACACTCCGACGACAGATAGGAGGCCGATCAAGATATTGGCGACGGTTATTTTCCAGAAGACATCGCCGCCCGACCACACATCGGCAAACTCAATCGGTTCGCCGCGAAGCTGTTTGAACGCAGCTTTGTACATGCCGCCCATCAGGTAACTGATAGCCAGCAGAAGCATGAGGCTTCCAAGGACAACAGCGGCAATAATTCCGACGATAGCCGATGCGCTTCCGCGCGCAATGAATTCCGCTCCAAATCCGATAAAAAAGAAAATGGCTATAAAAACGAGAATAGGAACAAAAAACATGAGACCCATCAGTCCCCACGTCTGCCACTGTTTGGTAAAAAGATTCCAGCCTTCTGAAATCCAATCCCCGAATTTGACAATACCGCCTTGCGCCATGACTCACCTCATTGAATTTAAACTTGTCCTGCGCCGCATTTATCGCAGAAAGCCGCGTTGACCGGGATCGATGCGCCACAGACGCGGCAATGTTTGGAATACAATTCATCCACGCGCGACATCGGCCGTGATTCAGGTTCGTAAATATCGCGGTATGCGACAGCCGTGATCAGAAAAAGCAGCGGATACGTAAAAAATATTCCCACTACGCAGAGAATGACGCCAGCCGCTGCGAGCAAACTTGTAACGACGATCAGGACCGTGAACATCAGCCATTCGGATTTAGTAGTATTGAAGCTTTCTTTGATAGCGTCCAGCGGCTCCATGTTTTTTTGGACGATCAAAGGAATAGTCAGCATCATCAATCCTTGCGCGATCAGGCCCGGAAAGTAACACAAAAACGTACCCAATAGCTGGATAGCATTAATCAATAAAGCGGCAACAAGAATTTTGATGTATAAATCCATTCCGGAGAAAATATCCGCAACAGAAATGTCTTCGCCGCGCATTTGTTTGAATGCGGCCCGGTAAATACCGCCGAGAAAAAACGCATTGACGATAGCTACGATGAATGACGTCAAAATACTCAACGTCATGGATTGACTGAACGTGCGTACAAAATCGACAAGGGAGGCTGACGATCCGAACGGTTTTTGCATTTTGAAACTGACGATTTGCTCAATACCAATCACGACGGCTACAGGAATAAAAAAAACAATCGTCATGGCCGTCCATGTCTGCCATTGCGCTTTGAGTAAATTCCATCCTTCCGTAATCCACTCGCCCAGACGAACTTTATTGGCCATACGCTACCGTATTCGATCCTTTCGTAAAAAAATTAATTAAAAAAGAATAACATCCAAACGAGCGCAAAAATCGGAATCAACACCGGAACGGAATACTTGACGATGTATCCGAAGAAACTCGGGCATTCGACCCCGGACTGTTCAGCAATCGATTTGACCATAAAATTCGGGCCATTGCCGATATAAGTATTGGCCCCGAAAAATACAGCGCCGAGCGAAATGGCCAGCAGATATTCCTCAAATGCTGTAATGTGAAACACGCCAAACAGCCATGAAATATCGGAATGCCCCATCGCATGTTCGAGGCCATAAAAATCTTTCAAAGCTTCCATCCCGCCGGGAATCGCAAATTTTCCAACCGCAGCGCTGAGGAAACTCAGATAGGTCGGCGCATTGTCGAGGAAAGACGATAGCACGCCTGTCGACCAGAAAAACATACCTGGCGTCAGAACTTTGGCTACTTCTGGCTTGCTGGCTTCGAATTGAACTAATTGCAGTGCCGGGATCATCGTAGCAAAAATACCGATAAACAGCCAGGCAACTTCCTTGATCGGCGCGAAATTAAATTCATTGCCTTTCAATGCTTCGCGGTCGGCAGTCTTGTAGGCAATAAACGCGATGGCAAACATCATGATTTCGCGTACGCCAAATGGCACGTGGAACATAGCATTCAGGTCGGGAAATCCCTGAATTACATTCGGATCCATAAAAACCGCCAAAATCACTAAGGCGAGATAAAGAAAATTTTTACTGCCGCGAATACTGAATTTACCCGTATAAACTTCAGTCGACGAACCTTCCGACTTATTACGGCTGTCGATAACATAGAATACGATGATGATCAATAAAGCGACTAACAACCAAATATGAATCACGTGTTCAATCACCCAGAAAAACGGAACGCCTTTGAGGAAACCGAGGAACAGCGGAGGATCGCCGATTGGCGTAAGCGCGCCGCCGACATTGCTCACCAAAAAAATAAAAAATACGACATGGTAAGCTTTGATACGACCTTTATTGATCCGTAAAAACGGGCGAATCAGCAGCATTGACGCGCCGGTC
>JABWBZ010000289.1 GCA_013359335.1 bacterium | reverse complement strand
CGGTCGCGGTCGCCGTGGGCAATCAGAACCGGGCATTTTAACGCTGCAATTTTTTCACGTGAATTAAATTGTTCATAACTCAGCCACGCCACTGGGAGAAATGGAAACATGATTTTTGCCATTCCGAATTTCGAGGTAAATGAACTTTCGACGATCAACGCACGAACAGGCTGGCGCGAAGCCAGATCCACGGCAACGGCGCCACCAAGCGACGTTCCGACCGGGATAATCTGATCGGATGCAAATTTTTTCTGCTCGACTAGCCAACGATAGACGGTTTCGACGTCCATGTACAATCCATTTTCCGTCGGACGGCCGGTGCTTTTACCATAACCGCGATAATCGAAAATGACGACGGAAAAACCGAGTGCGTACAACGATTGCATTTGAAACTGGCGGTATGAGTTATTGCCGGCATTGCCGTGGCAAAGTAAAAAAACAAAACGCGCGGTGTCGTTAGGCATCAGCCAGACATTAATCGATTCGCCGTCCGGCGTTGGAATCATTGAGTCTTCGAATTCAATTTCGACAGGAATCCATTCGCTGCGCGGGTGGTACAAATTCATCCGCTCGAATCCCTGAAGTCCGAGAACTATCACACCGTAGGCGAAAACGATGATTGTAGAAAATTTTTTCACGTTAGAATAATTGAAAAATTCTCTGCGAAAGTTACATGTGCAAAACGGCCGTAGAACTACTCTTGCGCCAGTCAATTTATGGCAATATATTATTGCAGTCAATAACGCAGTCCAATAAGTTTAAATAATTCTGAGTTCTCCACGTACTCCAGTGTGAAAAATATGGAATATCCTGATTTTGTCGTACGATTTTATGATGTGATTTATGCGAAGATTCGAACGAGCGTCGATCACGGTTATTATCTCAAAAAAATGATGGAGGCGAACGGTCCGGTGTTGGAAGTCGGCGTCGGAACCGGGCGGCTTTTTTTAGACGGCCTGAAGAAAGGCGCAGACGTTTACGGCATCGATCTAAGCCCGGAAATGATTCGCAATTTGCAATCTAAATTGGGTCCGATGAACCGTCATCGTGTAACCATCGGGGACGCACGGCAATTTAAACTGGAAAAAAAATTCAAGTTGATCGTTGCTCCGTTTCGTGTTTTTTCGCATTTGACGTCGGTTGAGGACCAATTGGCTGCGTTGAATGCGATCGCACAATATCTGACGCCGGATGGGATTTTCATTTTTGATTTGTTCGTTCCCAATCCGGTTTTATGTTCGGAAGGAATGTCGCCGACCGTTGATTTCGACGGCGCATGGTCGCCGGGTCATTCATTGAGAAGAATAACATCCGTCGAACCGGATTTGATTCATCAAACCAATCATGTGACCATGCGGCATATTTGGGAAGAAAAAGGGGTAACCATGGAAAAAACATGGACATTTCCGATGCGTTATTTTTTCAGGTACGAATTGGAGCATTTGATCGCGCGGTCGCAATTAAAATTGTCGGCGATGTACGGCGATTTCAATCAAGGCAATTTGACGAATCAATCGGCGGATTTTGTAATCGTTTGTACCCATCGGTGATGCCTCGTTT
The DNA here is from genome assembly GCA_013359335.1 of bacterium. GTDB lineage: Bacteria > CLD3 > CLD3 > SB21 > SB21 > JABWBZ01. The sequence goes on along the minus strand of JABWBZ010000289.1, from coordinate 2,735 downwards.
GCAGCCTTATTTTGCGCGCCATGGACCTAATTTTCACTTGAATTTCATGCAAATATTGCCTATTCTTTTGCCCTCTGACTGACATTCCGGATCCAGAATTTCATTGTTTCTGATTAATATAAAACACGGATTTAAGGCGGCAAATCAGGCGTATTCTAAACGCATCGGTTCCAATAGGCCATCGTAAAAATTTTTAGATAAAAAATACCCGCAAAGAGCAATTACAGGAGCCTTTAATATGAAATTCATCGTCACTCAGGCTGATTTGAGCAAGGCGCTCGTCAAGGTTATCAGCGTTGTTCCCACCAAAACGACACTGCCGGTTCTCGGAAATATTTTGATGACTGCGAAAGACGGTTTTCTGAATTTGACTGCAACCGATCTGGACGTTTCCATCATGACAAAAATTTCCGTCGACGTCAAAGAACCGGGCGGTATTACCGTGCCGTCGAAACAATTCAATGAATTGGTCAAAAATTTACCGAATATTCCTCTGGAAATTTCTTCCGATGCTCAATATAAGCTTTTAGTGAAATGCGATAAAGGTGACTACCGTTTGTCGGGCGAAACGGATGACGATTATCCGGCGCTACCGGTTGTCGATGAAAAAGGAATTTTGAAGATCGACGCCAAAGTACTGTCGCGTATGATCGGTAAAACCTCGTTCTCCGTATCGAGCGATCCTTTGCGTCCGGCGCTGACGGGCGTGCTTTTTCAGGTGATGGGAAGCGAACTCAGGCTGGTAGCGACCGACGGCCACCGCCTTGCTAAAATGACGTACACCAAATTCGAGTCGAATATTAAAGATACGTTGAATGTGATCGTTCCGACCAAAGCGCTGAGCGAAGTCGCCAAGGAAAACAAAGACGTGACATCGATCAATTTCGGCCAAAATCATATTCGTTTTGATATGGGCGATACGCAGGTGTACAGCCGGATTTTGGAAGAAACGTATCCGGATTACGAGCGCGTCATTCCATCGAATAACGATAAAAAAATGACGGCGGAAACGCACATGCTGGCGGATGCGTTCAAACGCGTATCGATTTTTGCGAATCCGATCACGCATCAGGTGCGGATGGGCATGAGCAAAAAAGATCTGACGATCACGGCGGAGGACATGGACGGCGGCAATAAAGGAACGGAGAAATTGAAAGTTGAATTCGAAGGCGACGATCTCCAGATCGGCTACAATGCGCATCTGTTAATGTCCGCTCTGAACAATATCGATACGGATGAAGTGCAGGTGCATTTCAAAGGCCCGACGAGCGCGGGAATTATCACGCCGTCGCATCAGGTGGAAAATGAACATCAGATGATGCTCGTGATGCCGGTGCGGTTGAATGATTGATTATTTTTATGCCATTTTGGGTTTGTCGAGAAATGACCCATTCGATTGGATGTCTGAGAAGGATGAACAAAATACCGTTGCATGTTTATTGCCCAATTACGACTCAAAGATTTCAGAAATTACGAAGCGGCGGAAATTGATTTTTCGGACGGGTTGAATATCATTCTCGGCAATAACGGGCAAGGCAAAACATCGATCCTCGAAGCCATTTATTTTTTGTGTCTTTCCAAAAGTTTTAAAACTCCCGATGATGCGGCGGCGCTGCGGTTTGAACAGCCTTTTTTTGAAGCGGAGGGAAAATTTTGTTCTTTGGCAAATGGTACCCAGAACGTGCGTGTGGTTTTTCAACGCGGTGAAGGCAAATCCGTTTTGATCGATAAAAAACGGCTGGATAAATTTTCCGAACTGATCGGGAAATTTCCGGTCGCCATCTCGGCGCCTGAAGATGTCGCGATCGTTTCCGGTTCGCCGGGCGAACGCCGCCGCTGGATGGACATTGCGCTTTCGCAAATGCAGGCGATCTATCTCAAAGACCTGCAGGATTACCGGCAAGCCTTACGCCAGCGCAATGCTTTATTGAATGCCGAACCGCAGCGATTGGATAGTCTCGATTCATGGGATGTGACGCTGGCGGCCAGCGGCGCGAGAATTCTCAAACGGCGGTTCGAATTTATTCATGAATTCAGACCGCTCGTTTGCAAAGTTTATGGGGCCATTGCGTCCGAGGCCGAATCCGTCGACTTGGCATACAAAAGCACGATAACGGAAATTTCCGACGCGGATGAATCGTTCATACGCGATCAATTTATAGAAACCCTGCGGGAAGGCCGAGTGAAAGAATGCCAGCGAAGGACGTCGCTTTTTGGTCCGCATAAAGACGAAGTCAGATTTACGATCAATGGCGTGAGTATCCGGGATTATGGCTCTCAGGGACAATTCAAAACGTTCGCTCTCGCATTGAAATTTGCAGAATTTTTATTTCTCAAAGACCGGCTCGAACAAACGCCGATTTTACTTTTGGATGACGTGTTTTCGGAACTCGACCGGTCGCGGCGGGAACAGCTTTTGCGATACTTGGAAAATGCGGGACAAGTTTTTTTGACGACAGCGGAAAGAACGTTTGATTATTCAGTAGAAAAACCGGCTAAATTTTATACCGTCGACCAAGGCACAGTGAGCGTTGTATGAATAAAAAAAGCGCCCAAACCGTTGGAACAGCGCTCGATCAATTACTCAAAAATCTGGGCATCGATCGGCGTGTTCACGAACAACGAGTTGTTTTGGAATTTGAAAAAGCGATGGGCGTTGAGTTTTGTAAGAGAGCCCGCGCCGTGAAAATTGAAAACGGGATTTTGTTTCTTGAGGTTATTAACAGCGTTTGGCG
>JABWBZ010000020.1 GCA_013359335.1 bacterium | reverse complement strand
GTTTTTGCCGTTGCCAAAAAATTGGGCATCAAAGGCCTCAAAATCGGCGTGGTCAGCGGAGATAACATTCTCGGCAGAATTCGTGAATTCGAATCGCAGAACATTGCCATGAAAAGTATGGACACGGGCGAAAGCCTTTACGACCTGATGAAACAAGGTAACGAGATCATGAGCGCCAACGCGTATATCAGTTCAAAGCCGCTGGTCGAAGCGCTCGAAAAAGGCGCACAGGTTATTATCGCCGGACGAACAACGGATACGGGTCTGGCCATGGCGCCGATGGTGTACGAATTCGGATGGTCGTGGAACGATTGGAATAAATTGGCTGCCGGTACGGTTGCCGGACACATTATCGAATGCGGAGCGCAATGCACCGGCGGTAATTTTACGCGCTGGCGCGACGTGCCGGATATGTGGAATATCGGTTATCCGGTGGTCGAAGCGCATCCGGACGGAACGTTTTTTATTACTAAGCACGACGGAACCGGCGGTTTGGTATCGGTTGATACGATTTCGGAACAATTGTTGTACGAAATGGGCGATCCGCATGCGTACATCACGCCGGACGTGATTGCCGATTTTACATCGATTCGACTCGAGCAAAATGGCAAAGACCGCGTGAAGGTTTTTGGAATTCAAGGTAAACCGCCGACGGAATTTTTCAAAGTCAGTGCCAGTTATCTCAAAGGGTATAAAGCGTCGGGGCAACTGACGATTTCCGGCCCGGATGCATTGGACAAAGCGAAATTAGCCGCGGAAGTTTTGTGGAAACGTCTTGAACGCGCCGGAATAACATTCGACGATCCGAGCACCGAATTTCTGGGCGTTAATTCATGCCATGACGGTATTGTCACGATTCCGCAGCAGGTGAACGAAGTTGTACTGCGCATCGGCGTGAAGGACAAAGATAAAAACAAAGTCGATCGTTTTGGAAAAGAAATTGCACCGTTGGTGACGAGTGGCCCTCCCGGCGTGACGGGATTTGCCGGCGGTCGTCCCAAACCGCAGGAAATTGTCGCTTTTTTTCCAGCGCTGATTCCTAAACACCTGATCAAAACGGAAGTGACCGTGGAGGAAGTTTAAACAGTAATCAGGATGATGAAAAAAATTCTATACATCGAAGATGATCCGGTATCGCAGGTTTTGATCGGCAAGATGGTCGACAAAATGGGCTTCCAGATGATTTCTGCTCGTACGAGCGAAGAAGGGTTTGAAAGAGCTTTTGCAGAAAAACCCGATTTGATCCTGATGGACATTATGCTGCCGGGATTGGACGGTTATGAGACGACGCTCAAAATACGCATGTCGGAAGAGTTGAAAGATATTCCTATCGTCGCGATCACGGCCGGCAGCAACCCCAACGACCGTCAGTTCGCCGCCGTTACCGGCTGCAACGGTTATTTGACCAAACCGGTTGAGTTCGACCACTTTTCAAAATATATCAGAACATTAATCGAAAAACCTTCGGATTTGTCCGACGACGGTCATTTTCACAAAGAAGATTCCGCGGTCGAACTGCGGAAGTTTACCCAGCGCCTCGTTCAACGTCTCACGGAAAAAATCCAGGAACTTTCCGAGTCCAACAAAAAACTCGAAACCGCTTATCAGCGTTTAGATAAATACGTTACGGATGTGACGCGTAATAACCAGGATCTGATGCAGTTTAATTTCGTGTCCAACCAGGTTCTGACATTTTCCAATCGGGAAAAAGTTTACAAAGAACTTCCGGCGCTGCTCTGTGAAAAACTCAGCATGCTTAGCGCGGCGATTTACGTCGTCAACGAACGGGACATGACGTTGGATGTTTTTTCGAGTCACCATTTGTCGATGAGACCGGACGTCGAAAGAATTTCAATCGTGAAGCCGCCGTTTTTCGATATGGTGTATTACCAGGAGCCGGTATTGATCGATAAATTCTGGATGCAGGCGGCGGAACGCGCCGACGAGACGATGGCCAAACGCATGGCGCCGTTCGTTCACGCGTTTCATTCGCACACGATTTATTTTTTGCCGATCACGGGCAGGCCGAAAGCGGAACAAGGTTTTCACTGTGAAAATACGGACTGTCACGCGTTTATCAATAAAGATCCGAATTGGTGGAATAAGAAAATTTATAAACTCGATCCGAACAGCTTGTCGTTTGAATCGGAATTGCGCGACGTCAGCCAATATTATTTTAACTGTTGCTTATACGGCGTGAAAGGCGTTTTGGCGCTCGGGATTGAGGAAGGCCGCCTGAACGAAAACATGCGCCAGATGGTTCAGTCATTTGTGCGTACGGTGGGATTGACTATCGAAAACATCCAGTTGTACGACGATACGAAGGAAGCGTACCTGATCGCGGAACGGCAGGCAATTACCGACGGCTTGACGGAAATTTTCAATTACCGTTATTTTTATCATCAGCTCGAACGCGAAATCAAACGATCGAAACGTCATTGGTACAAAACGTCGATGATCATGATCGACATTGATTTTTTCAAGGCGTACAATGATACGCACGGCCATCCTGCCGGCGATGTCGTGCTGCGAAAAGTCGCCGAAATCATCAAAACCAGTACGCGTACTTCTGACGTCGTGGCGCGTTATGGCGGAGAAGAATTTGTACTCATTTTGCCGGAAACGCCCAAAACATCGGCGATTAAATTAGCGGAAAAAATCCGGAGTTTGGTTGAACTCGAACATTTTCCGAACGAAGAAACACAGCCGAACGGGCGATTGACCATCAGTCTCGGCGTTGCGACTTTTCCGGATGATGCGCAGACGGTCGACGAATTGGTACAGCGCGCCGACCAGCAGCTCTATCAGGCTAAAATGACCGGCAAAAATAAAGTATGCGTGATTGAATGACATTCGATCGAATCGAACTTATTCAGAGTGACATCACAATTCTGACGGTTGATGCGATTGTAAATGCTGCTAATACGTCGTTGCTGGGTGGCGGCGGAGTCGACGGCGCCATCCATCGCGCTGCCGGACCTGAACTGCTTGAATATTGCCGCAAACTTGACGGTTGTCCTACGGGGGAGGCTAAATTAACGCCGGGATTTAATCTGCCGGCAAAATTCATCATTCACACGGTCGGGCCGGTCTGGCGCGGAGGACAATTTGATGAAGACAAGCTACTGGCCTCGTGTTATAACCGGTCATTGGAAATCGCCGCCTCTAATGAAATTCAATCCGTTGCTTTTCCGGCGATCAGCACGGGCGTGTACGGATTTCCTCCGGCGAGAGCTTGCAAAATTGCTGTCCGGACAATCAAGAATTTCTTAACAGCGAATTTGTTGCCGAAAAAAGTTGTTCTCGTTTGTTTCGATAAGAAAACATGCGATCTTTATCGGGCGATTTTATAAAATTTGTTGCATGAGTCTTGCCTCGAAAATAATACAATCTGAAAATCCTTTTTCGAACGAAAAGCGCGTACGTAAATGGTTGTTTGACGTCTCGGCGTACTTAGATAAAATTCTATTCAGCATCGGCCTGATTGTCGTATCATTTCTGATTCTGGAATACGGATTTTTTATTCCGGATTTATGGACACAAATAATAAACAGCCTGACGCGAATCGTTATTTGGTTTTTTGTCATTCATTACGTACTGAAGTTGGCCGTAGCCGTGCTGCTGACGGTTTCATTTCGAACGGCCGTTTTTTTGAGGCGCCATTTTAAAGCCAGATGGTTCCAATTATTTCTGACCTTGGCCATTCTTACTCAAAATGCGATTTATTTCAATTGGTTTGGAATTCCATATTTCGAAACGCTGTTGAATACGGTGAATTACCGCTTTTATACAGAAATGTATATCGCGGTGACGCAATTATCGATCGTCATCGGTTTTATGGCCGATTTTATGAGATATAGCAGTCGGCTTGCCGCTTTGAAATTTCATCCTTCGCAAAGTTTTGTTCTGAGTTTTTTGGTTTTGATTGTTATCGGAGCCGCTTTTCTGATGATGCCGAAAGCGGTCGTGCCTGGAAAAAATCTACAATGGATCGACGCGCTTTTTACAGCGACGAGCGCGCTGTGCGTGACAGGATTGACCGTCGTAGATACGGGAACGCATTTCACCGTTATGGGACAAATGGTAATCCTGGTTTTGATTCAACTTGGTGGATTGGGCTTTATCGCTTTCGCAACGTTTTTTGCCATGTTCTTCGGCGACGGCGTTAGTTTCAAAGAACGAATTATGTTAAAAGACGTTTTAAATGAAGCGTCGTTCGATGAAGCCGTTAAAACGTTGAAACAGATTTTTGTCATTACGTTTGTGTTTGAAATGGCCGGTGCGGCGATACTCTATTGGCAATGGTTCGGATGGAAAACCGATTCGCTTGCGCAAATGGAACAACATTTTTTTTATGCCGTTTTTCATTCCGTGTCGGCTTTTTGCAACGCTGGTTTTGCGTTGTGGCCCGACAGCTTGATGCGATATGAGCTTCATTGGACCGGCAAAGCCGTCATTATGGCGCTCATTGTGGTTGGAGGGCTTGGATTCAGCGTGTTGCGCAATATGACCAGTTACGTATTTGATAAATTATTTGGCCGCATCATTGCGCGGTTATATTTAATGAAAGCGACTTTTAAAAAAAGGGTGAACGATTTTATTCGCCGCCATTCGGATGAGCCTTCTGCGGTTCCAAATCCTAACGAAACGTCTTACAGCGCGATCCGGAGTATTCTCGAACATTATAGAAAAGAATTGTCCATGCAATCGAAATTTGTGCTGACAATTACCGGGTTGTTGATTGCCGGAGGAACGCTGCTGGTCGCCGTGCTCGAGTGGAATAATGTGCTGGACGGATTTTCATTTTCCGGGAAAATTTTCCACGCCGTTTTTCAAGCGGTTACCGCCCGCACGGCCGGATTCAATACGATCGACATTGCCGCGCTGAGTTTGCCCGTAGCGCTGGTGATGATTTTTCTGATGTTTGTCGGTGCGTCACCGGGATCGACCGGCGGAGGAATTAAAACGACCACGTTCGGCATTATGCTGGTTTCATCGTTTGGCAATTTGCGCGGACAGGATCACGTCGTCGTTTTCGGTAAATTGATTCCGTCGTCGAATATCGTACGCGCGCTGATGGTAATTACATTTTCAGTCATTTGCATTTTTATTGCGATGTTTACTTTGTCGCTGACGGAAATCGGCTTGCCGATTTTTGACCTGGCTTTTGAAACGGTGTCAGCATTTGCCACGGTCGGATTGTCACGCGGCGTTACGCCTCAGTTATCGGAAATTGGAAAAATAGTTATTATTTTATGTATGTTTATCGGCCGAGTCGGTACTTTGTCTATTGCTCTGGCGGTCGGAGCCTCACGTTCTCAAAATGTTAAAACCGATTATCCGGAAGAAAGCGTCATGATCGGTTAAAAACGGCTTTGCTGAATAAAAAAAACCTTTTTCTTGAAATTCTAATGCATTTTCCTATATTTCCATAGGATATCGTAGAGAGGATTAACGGAGAGTCGTCATGAACAAAGACCCGCGTGCGACAATAACGAACGAGACCGAAGAACTCACTGAAACGCCAGTATTTACCCGTTTCAAAGAATGGTGGCGTGCTAAAAAAGAAAGTATCGATCTCTGGGGTTTAGGGCGGTATTTTGGCTTTGATAATACTCAGCTTAAAAACGCTTTGTCATCTTACAAAAGCCTGCTTACAGAGATTGAACATGAATATGATGCCGTAGTGAAATCCTCGGGCGCTACTCCCGATCAGATCGAAGAAGCTAAACAACGCCGTGAACAAATGTTGCTGGACGCCAAGCGCGATCTGGTTTATCAAATGCCCGAAAACTACCGCATTTGGTTCAAGAAAAGAAGAATTTTTAATTCATGGCGTACGCGCCCTGAAAATTGGGGTTTTGAAGAATCACGTTATTGGGGCGGGCGTTCAGGGCTGACGATGCGTGAAAGGCGCGTTTTGTTCGGCACGTTGTTGATCGTTTTTGCCGGATTTGGTTACTGGCTCTACAGCATCTGGACTTACGAAACGCCGCCGGAATATGTGGACGAAACTAAATTTAACGTCGAAAAAAGCACAGAGAATATCGATTCGCTTTATCAGGCCAAACGCTTGGCAGAACAGAAAGCGGCGGAAGAACAAAAACGGCGCAAGCAATATGCGGAAGCACGCAACCGTACGATCAACGATATCAATGCCGGCGTTTATACAACGGGCGGCAAAGACATGCGCTCGGAAGTAAAAACGTTAATGCAGATTTATTACGAAAACGTCTACAAGCAAGGTTTGTCGGAAGACGAAATCAGTACGGCGATGCTGCGATCGGCGTTATTGTTGATCGGGAAAAAGAATCCCGGCGTCGTTACGGCGCGCGACAGTTATGGCGTTCCTTTGGAATGGAAAGTCAATACCCGGATTAGCATAACCTGGCTGGAAGTGAATTCGCAGGGATTGGACGCCTATTACAAGAGAAAAACAGGACGGTAAAAAGAAAAATTTTGCTTTCGATATTTAAATTGATATAGCAGTCCGCAACACATAACCTGCCTGCCCACACCTGTTCACGGTTCAAAGGATTATTGGATGAAACCTTTTCAATTAGGGGACAAGAGAATTTTTTATTACACGGAAGACGCCGCATTGGTCCGCGATCAAATTGAAGGGCGCTCTTTCGAGTACCAAAATCAGCCGCTGGTTTTTGGCGTTAGCACGGATACGATTATCAATGGAGCGGCTTGTACGCTGGGGTACACGGAAGAAATTTTAGGGCCGCATTTTCTCGTTGGCAAAGACGACGTCATTCATCATGGTGACGTTCAAAAAGGAAATTTTTCAGTCGTTGTCGGCGGCGAAAGTTACGGCAGCGGTTCATCGCGCGAAGTCGCGGTGGTAGCGCATCGCGGCGCCGGTATCCGGTTGGTCGTAGCTAAGAGTCTCGAACGGATTTTCCGCGAAAACATGACGTTTGACCGGTTATATTTTACAACCGATTTTACAGTCATTAGGAAATTGCTCGACGGTGAAACGATTGATCTCGATGCATTGATGGAATCGAGTTTATCGCCGTTGTACAAATCGATATTTTTCGGTGGAGGGTTGCTCGAATTCGGGAAACGGCTTTTGGAAAACAAAGCCGAGTTACCGTACCGTGAAAGCGGCCGTACGAAAAAACCGATGACCATTGCGGAAAAAATTCTTGCGCGAAAAACGATCGTCACGGATAAATCGGGGAATGGATTGTCCTCGGTCGAACCCGGTGAACAGTTATTTGTTAAAGCCGATTTTTTGGGCGTGCATGAATATACCGGCGGACACGTTCGCAGTTTGTATCAAAAAGCTTTCGGCAATACGCCGGTGAATGACCGCGCGGTTGTTCGCGGCTTCAACGATCATTTTGTTTTAATCGGTCATGATGATGTTCCAGTTGGAGTTAAAAACCAACGATTGAAATCGGCACAGGATTTGGCGAAAGAACTCACGCAATTTTGCAAAGAAATGAATATTCCCATGCACGGACCTGGCGGTAATATGCCAGCCGGCGTCTGCCATCGATTGGTTGTAGAAAGTTATGCGAAACCGGGCGACGTGATTGCGTTGACGGATTCGCACACCCCGACGGCCGGCGTCATGAATTGTTTCGCCTATGGGCTCGGGTCGACGGCGATTGCGATGGGCTTGCGGACGGGGATGATTCCCGTCACCGTTCCGAAAACCGTGCGCATCTGGATTGAAGGTAGCGATCCACATTGTTTATTGACGCCCAAGGATATTATTCTGCATATTATCGGCGATCCGTATTTCCGCGAACAGCAGTGGAAGACGAATCCGGGCGATACGCTGATCATGCAATTTGGCGGGCCGGCGCTTGAAAAATTTACCGTCGACGAATTATCCGTTTTGACCAATATGACCGTCGAAGGCAGTGCTACTACAGGCGTCGTTGAGCCGAATGAGCGCGTGGTTAAATTTCTCGTTGATCATCGCGGCTTGAGAGAATCGGACGTACGTGCGATGTTGGTTTATCCGGATGACGATGCCGAATACGAGTCCGTTTATAAAATTAATTTAGCGGATATTCCCACGACGGTCGCCACGCCCGGTGACAGCCGTAATCGCAAACCAATTACGCAAGTTTTGGGAACCAAAGTCAATAATGTTGTTGTGGTGTCGTGCACCGGCGCGTCACTCGAAGACCTGAAACAAGTGGCGCAAGCCATCCGCGGACATAAAAAATCAGACCGCATTCACATGGTTGTTACGCCCAGCAGCCAACAGGTATTCGACGACGCAGCCAAGGAAGGGCTGATCGGGCTATTCCGCGAGTTCGGCGCCATAATTACGGAACCGGGCTGCGGATCCTGCATTGGCAATGGTCCAGGCATCTCAGAAAAAGGCACCGTGACGGCTTCTACCAGCAATCGTAACTTCAGCGGGCGTATGGGCGGCAGCGGCGACGTTTTTCTTGTTTCGCCTTTCGTTGCAGGTATTGCGGCATGTACGGGCGAATTGACGGATCCGCGTACGTGGAAAATTTTGTCATAGTTAATTTCCACTTGACACGCGGATATGTTTTTTCTATATTGCCGCACCTTTCGTGAATGTTCTTTGCCATAGACGTCTTATCAAGAGCGGCTGAGTGACAGGCACTGTGACGCCGCAGCAACCGTCTCCCGATCATTCGGGAGAGACAAGGTGCTAATTCCTGTTCCGGAAATTGCCGGAAGAAGATGAGATAAGTTAAATTTTCTTACCTCTTCTTTCAAAAGATCGAAGAGGTTTTTTATTATAAGGCTATTTTCAATTCACTATAATTTAACAGGAGCGATTATGTCGAGATTTCTTTTCACGTCCGAATCGGTTTCCGAAGGCCATCCGGACAAAGTTGCCGATCAGATCAGCGATGCGATTTTAGATGCGATGCTCAAAGAAGATCCTTACAGCCGTGTGGCGTGCGAAACGCTTGTGACGACCGGTTTGGCCATCGTCAGCGGCGAAGTTACCACCAAAGCGTATATTGACGTGCAGGAATTGGTTCGTCAAACTATCCGGCGAATCGGTTATACCACGGATGCGTACCGTTTTGACGCGGATTCATGCGGCGTGATTTCTACCATTCACCAGCAATCGCCGGATATTGCCATGGGCGTCGATACGGGAGGCGCGGGCGATCAGGGAATGATGTTCGGTTATGCGTGCGATCAGACTCCTGAACTGATGCCGATGACGATTTCTTTTGCGCATAAATTGGTTAAACGTCTCGCCGATATCCGTAAGAACGGAACGGAAATGTCTTACTTGCGCCCCGACGCCAAATCGCAGGTCACAATTGAATACGACGAAAATAAAAAACCTGTTCGGGTCAATACGGTTGTCGTTTCGACGCAGCACGATCCGGATGTGACCCAAGCGAAAATCAAAGAAGACGTGATCGCCAACGTTATCAAACATGTCATTCCGGCGGAATTGCTCGACACTAAAACTATTTATCACGTGAATCCTACGGGAAGATTTGAAATCGGCGGGCCGCACGGTGATACAGGTCTGACGGGCCGGAAAATTATCGTTGATACGTATGGCGGTTGGGGCGCTCATGGCGGCGGTGCTTTTTCGGGCAAAGATCCGACAAAAGTGGATCGCAGCGCTGCGTATGCCGCACGCCATATTGCCAAAAATGTCGTCGCGGCCGAATTGGCTAAAGAATGTCTCGTGCAAGTGGCCTACGCAATCGGCGTGGCTCAACCGGTTTCTGTTTTTGTCAATACTTACGGAACCGGCCGCATCCCTGACGTCAAAATTGCCGAAATTATTCAAAAAAATGTCGACATGACGCCTAAAGGTATTATCGAACGATTCAATCTCAGAAGACCGTTGTACCTTGCGACGGCAGCGTACGGCCATTTCGGACGTACGGATTTCGAATGGGAAAAATTGAACCTGGTCGACACGTTTCGTAAAGAAGCAAAATAGTTCTCCCGATTCGCATTAACATCGTAGGTCGCTCTTTACCGAGCGGCCTATTTTTTTATTGTGCCATGATTCTTGTTATCGATAATTACGATTCATTCACCTTCAATCTCGTTCAATACGTAGGGGAACTCAAAGAGACGATTCCGGCTTTGGCTGGAAATGAAGTGCGGGTTTTCAGAAATGATCAAATTGAGGCTGGTCAAATAGAGGCCTTGAATCCATCGCATATTATTATTTCACCGGGTCCGGGAATCCCTGCCGACGCCGGAATTTCCAATGGCGCCATCAAACGATTTGCACAAAAAATTCCGATTCTTGGCGTGTGTTTGGGACATCAATGTATTGCGGAACTTTACGGTGCGCGCGTTGTACGTTCGAAGGAGCCCGTTCACGGCAAAACCACAGCCATCCATCACAACGCCAAAGGCGTATTCCGAAATCTGCCGAGCCCGTTGAAAGTAACGCGGTACCATTCTCTGATCGTTGATGCCGGTACTGTTAAACCGCCTCTTGAAATAACGGCGTGGACTGACGACGGATTAATTATGGGATTAGAAGTCGAGGGCACTTTACTAAAAGGCGTGCAGTTCCACCCTGAATCGATTTTGACCCAGGAAGGAAAGCGCATGATCATGAATTTTTTGAAAAACGTATAATTTTTTTCTTGCGTGTAGAAGTTTTTTTCAGTATCATTACACCCGCTTTTAGAAAAAGCACTAATTTTGGTCGAGCTAGTAGCTCAGCCGGTAGAGCAGCGCCCTTTTAAGGCGAAGGTCGTAGGTTCGATCCCTACCTGGCTCACTAAAAATAAAAATCCCCGTCACTTCTGACGGGGATTTTTTTATTTTCATCATTAAAAAATTACTCTTCAACTGGGGTGCGATTACCGCATACCTGATTACGCCCGTTTAATTTAGCGTGGTATAAATTCTGGTCGGCTCTTTCCATCAGTTCAGTGATCGATCCGCCGTCTTCCGGGTAGCTTGATACTCCGAGCGAAATCGTAATTTGTTTTTTGATAAATTCATCCGGGTTTTCATCGCTGCGCAGGGTGTTACGAAATTCCCACAGATGTTGAGCAATGGAGGAACGCAATTTTTCGGCCGCGATGATCGCGCCCTGCTTTTCGGTTTCCGGCAGGATGACGATAAATTCTTCGCCGCCATATCGCGCCAGCACGTCGCAATCCCGCAATCCTTCGGTCAATTTGTGAGAAACGCCTTTTAAAACTTCATCGCCGACATGATGCCCGTAAGTGTCGTTGAAACTCTTGAAGAAATCGATATCGATGAGAATAAGCGACATGATTCGGGTATACCGTTCGGCGCGGTGAAATTCCTTGAGGATGCGGTCGTTGAAATAACGGCGGTTGTAAATTTTGGTCAGTTCGTCTTTGATCGAAATTTCAAGCGTGTCCTGGTAAACTTGCGTGCGATCGACCGCGACCGCCACCTCATGAGCAATCAGTTTCAAAAATTCAATTTCTTTGGATTGCAGAGAACGCGCTGAATGGAATGACAACACTTTGCTCGGACGTTTTTGTGAAACCAGGGGTAGTGCGTACACGCTGCCGGCATTTTTTACAGGCATGTATTTAACGAAATCTTTGTACGAAACAATATTATCGACGTAAATTTCTTTTTGAGTATCCAGCGCTTCTTCGGCTAATTCGCGTTCGATGTCTAACAAATGTTTAAAAGCAGGATTGGAGGATTTATCCGAGAACAGTAGCGCTTCGTATTCGTTGCTTGCATTTCGGGCGACGAGGGAGAACTGATCGACAAAGGAAATTTCCAAAACCATACTTTGAATAATCTGGAAAAGTTTGGTAACGTCGTACGTCGAATTGAGCATGGCGGCGATGCGGTACAGTACGTGAGTTTCATTGAGCCGTTCGGAGAGTAATTCGTTTTCGTTTTTTATTTTGAGGTACGAATTTTCAAGTTCCGCCATTTTGGCCTTGAGTTCGGAAATCAGTTTTTCATCCACGGTAAATTGTACCGATTCTTTTCCTTCACCACGCCGGCCTTGCGGCGCCGGGTGTTTGGCAGGGCTTTCTTTCTTAATCATCCGTAACTCCTATCGACCTACGCGGTCTTTTTAATCTCGCTTTCATTGCGAAAGATCATGGCTGGTTTTTCAAGATTGGTGACGCAGCCTTTATGAATAATACACGTTTTGACATGCTCGATGGAAGGTAACTGATACATCGTGTCGACCATGAATTTCTCCATGATTGCACGTAATCCGCGGGCGCCGGTTTTCCGTTTTGCCGCCTGCCGTACTACTTCCCGCAACGCGTCTTCTTCGAATTGAATCTCGACTTCTTCCAGCGCAAACAGTTTTTGATATTGTTTAACCAAGGCGTTTTTCGGCTGTGTCAGGATAGCGAACAAAGCGTCTTCGGTCAATTCTTCGAGCGGACATACGACCGGTAAACGGCCGATCAATTCGGGAATCAAGCCGAAACCGAGCAAATCGTCCGGTTCGACCAATTGCAGAATTTCCGAGATTGAATGTTCGTCGTCTTTTTTGATGTCGGCGGTAAATCCGATGTTTTTCTTACCGACGCGCGTTTGAATGATTCTATCAATGCCTTCGAAAGCGCCGCCGCAGATAAATAAAATATTTTTGGTATTGATGCTGATCAGATTTTGTTCGGGATGTTTGCGGCCGCCTTTGGGAGGCACGTTGGCGATCGTGCCTTCGAGAATTTTGAGTAGCGCTTGCTGTACGCCTTCGCCCGAAACGTCGCGCGTAATCGACGGATTTCCGCCTTTTCGGGCGATTTTATCGATTTCATCGATGTAGATAATTCCTTTTTCGGCAGCGGCGACGTCATAATTGGCGGCTTGAAGCAAACGTACAAGAATATTTTCGACGTCTTCGCCGACGTATCCGGCTTCGGTCAGCGTGGTCGCATCGGCGATCGTAAACGGCACGTTCAAAAATCGCGCGAGTGTTTGCGCCAGCAATGTTTTCCCGGTACCGGTCGGGCCGACTAAAAGAATATTATTTTTTTCAAGTTCAACTTCTTTGTCGATGTCCTGAAGGCTATTGATGCGTTTGTAGTGATTGTAAACGGCAACGGAAAGAGAGCGTTTGGCGCGTTCCTGCCCGATGATATATTCGTCTAAACGGGATTTGAGTTTTTCCGGCGTAATGTCGTCGAGGGGGATGTTGACTTCTTTAGAGCCGTGAGCTCTAATCATGTCATAAGCATTGCGCACGCATTCATTACAAATGTGTACGCCGTTGGGACCGGAGATGATGCTGTCGACTTCTTCGGCTGATTTACCGCAAAAAGAACAATACACCACCCGGCCGTAATGACCGTGATCTTTCATAACATACCTGCTTTATAAAATATAAAGAACAATAGGGCGGCAAGTCCACTATTTTTTTCGGATAAGTATTTCGTCGATAATTCCGTATTCTTTGGCGTGTTGGGCCGACATGAAAAAATTACGGTCGGTGTCTTTTTCGATACGATCATGCGGCTGTCCCGTACGTTCCGCAATGATGTCATTCAGGTGCTTTTTCAGGGTTACGATTTCGCGCGTGTATATTTCAATGTCAGTTGATTGGCCTTGCGTTTCGCCCATCGGCTGATGAACCATGATTCTTGCGTGCGGCAATGAATAACGTTTAGCTTTTGTTCCGGCCATAAGGAGGATCGCGCCCATGCTCGCGGCTAATCCCATACAGGTCGTCTGGACGTCGGGTTTGATATAAACCATCGTGTCGTAAATGGCTAAACCGGCCGTCACACTGCCGCCGGGGCTATTGATATACATAATAATATCTTTGTCGGGATCGTTGGCTTCGAGGAAAAGCAATTGAGCGATGATCAGATTCGACACCGTGTCATCAATCGGCGTTCCGAGGAAAATAATTCTTTCCATCAGCAGGCGCGAATAAATGTCGTACGAGCGCTCAATTTGCCCGCGCTGCTCGACGACATAGGGAAATGGAATCTGGCTGACGGCCGACGCCATGCCGGACATTTGGCGGTCATCGAGTTTGGAGAATTCGTTTTGGATAAAATCTTTATACGCGTTCATGCAATTTCCTTTTTAAAATTAAAAATCGGATCAAACGGCTAAAGCGCTTTCCGGTTTTTCTTCCGGTTCTTTGAACGGCGCTTCCGTAATGGTGGCGTGCGATTGAATAAAATCGAATAATTTTTCTTCTAAAAGATAATCTTCGACGCGGCGGCGGTCTTCTTCGGATTTGAATTGATCGCTGACTTTATCGACGGTTACATTATTGGCTTTGGCAATTTTTTCCCGGTAGGCCTGCATGTCGCTCTCATCGACCGCGATCGATTCCAGTTCGATCAGTTTCTTTTTGGCCAATTGCCACTTGACGTCGCGAATAGCGGCCGGACGGTATTTGTCGTGCATAAACGCTTCATCGATTTTCTGATTACGCGAATATTGCTTGAGCATGTCGATGACGCGGTGAATTGCGTTGTGTACCAAAGGTTCCGGCGACGGGAGGTCGTTTTCTTTAATAATTTCATCAATGACGCGTTCGTGCAGTGTTTTTTTCGACTCTTCTTCCCAGCGGTTTTTGAGATTATTGGTTACGTCCGCTTTCAAAGCCTCGATGGTATCGAAGCCGAGGTCTTTGGCAAATTCATCGTCGAGCGAGGGCAATTGCACTTCTTCGATTTTGCGTACAGTCATTTCAAAATGCCGGTCGCCGTCGTCTTTGACGTTGCTGGGATCGACGTGAATGATACGCGATTCGCCGACTTTAGCGCCGGTCAGGCCGTCGATCATATCCTGGCCGACGTATTGCGTTGTAAGCGGGATCCGGCGGTCGGAGTAGCGTTTACCGATGATGGGTAAATTGCCGTCGTCCAGAGCCTGCACGTCGCAAGTGACGAAATTGCCGGGAGCGACGGTTTCCGCTTCCAGCGTCGTCGCATAATTTTCCTGGAGGCGTTTCAAAGTTGCCTCGATTTCTTCCGGCGTGATTTCGTGAACTTCTTTGGTGAGGGTGAGGCCTTTATATTTGGTCAGCGAATATTCCGGCATGATTTCGACGGTAACGTCGAACGCCATCGGTTCGCCTTTTTTGTATTGTAAATTGTCGATCTCGCCGATGGCAATGGCTTCAGTTTTGGTATCTTTGATCGCTTGTTTATAAAATTCCTCGATGATTACCGGCAACGCCTGCGATTCGATTTCGGCGGCAAAACGGGTTTGCACGACCGATTTGGGCGCTTTGCCTTTACGAAATCCTTCGATCTGAACTTCTTCGCGGTACATATTCAACGCTTCTTCGAAAAAAGGCTGCATTTCATCCGCGCCGATTTTGACATGAAGTTTACGCTGATTCGATTCCTGGCTGACAATCTCTGCTTGCAAAACCATCTCCTTTGAAAATGAAATAAACTGAAAAAAATCCTATCCCGACAAAATGGCTTGAATAGGATTTTCGGTAAAAATTAAGTGCGGGATGAGGGATTTGAACCCACACGGTAAAACCACCAGATCCTAAGTCTGGCGCGTCTGCCAATTCCGCCAATCCCGCAAATACATGACTTAAGTAGGTCGCAAGATAAAATAAAAAGTCGTGGAATTCAAGGATTTATTGGATTCGGGCAACCCTCGAAAATTTTTAGAGGTTAACTTCGTACCTTAATAAGTGTTATCTGTCGCACAGTTTTACTTCAGAGAATCAAGTCGGTTCTGCAGCATAGAAGAAAAGTCCTCGTTTTTTTCCAGTATGAATGATCGACTCTGGCAATAAGCCAAAGCCTGAGACCCAACCCATTGTTCATAACCCGAGGTCTTGATCGTCGCGAAAGGCATCCACTCTGTGTTACCTCCATCCTGCACTCGTAGAAATTCACCACACAGCATGAACAGAACTATGCCATTAGACGTAATGTGACCAATATGCACATTACGAAAGCTAGCTGGATATGGTTTGTGTGCATGAAAATCTGTAGCAGCTGATGTGATTAAAAATTGAATAATAGAATCCAATGACCCTTCTTCAATGTGACCTGCAGTCTGTGTTTTGTTGTAATTAACGGAACCCGCGCTACAGGCTGCGAGAGTTACTATAATAATTAGAATTATTAAACACCGCATAATCATCCTTCTAACGTTTAAAACAAGTTAAAAAACCGCAAGTCGGATTTTACGAAACAACTATATCGTATAGCAAGCCGTTATTACGCGGATAAACGAAGTGTATGTCGTTTATTCGCTTTCGTTTGTTTGACTTGGTCAAGCGGGCTGACAATCTTGACAAGCGAATTTTTATTCAATCGGTTTTAGGAAAAAAACGCCCGATAATCCCTCGGCTTGGGTACATTTTAGCGTCGAAAAGATTTGAAGTCAATAAATTTATTCCACAATGTCCGAATATGCGCGCGAAAACAAAACGTAGAGCATTATTTTTTGCGTTGTGCATTGGAAAACCGATTTATTAAAAAATCGGTCATCACGGCGATCGCTTCGCTATCCGGATCGATAAAATCCATGTGGCCACCGCCGGCGATGTCGATCAACTCGATTTCCGCCCCGGCCGATTGCGATAGTGCGGCATAATCCCGCGACCATTGTACGGGCAGCACGTCATCGTCTTTTCCGTGAATGATCAATTGAGGAATTCTGATGGGCGCGAATTTCGTAGGATCGTACAAGGTGTACCGTTCCGGTATGTCGTCGGGCGTACCTTTGAGAAGATGGAGTACGGATTGTCTGCCCAATTGTTCTTTGAAAGTTTTTGTCAGATCAATAACCGGCGCCAGTCCGACGATTAAGTCGGGTTTTACTTGAAGCGTTGCGTGTACGGATTTATCAAGTTCATTTTGTTTCCCAGCCCAAATGGCAAGTTGACCGCCCGCCGAATGGCCGATCAAAACGACTTTCGTATCGCTTGGAATTTGGTAAGTCTTATAAAGATATTGAATGTGATTGATCGATGCGATAACATCGTCGAATGTACCCGGCCACGCGCCGCCTTCCGCCCCGATCCGCCGGTATTCGACATTCCAGACGGCGAATCCTTGTCGTGCCAGATTTTGAGCCACTTCCGTCATTTGATCACGCCCGTACGGCATGAGCCAAAAACCGCCGTGAAACAGACAAAGCATTGCCAAAGGTTTTCCCTGCGGAAGAAAAAGATCACCCTCCTGAGACGGATCAGAACCATATTTTTCAGTGTACATATTAAATTCAGTTTTCTCTAAAATGAAGCGTTGTGCATTTAAATTTTCGCCACGAAAATCAAAATTGAATGTGTAGCTAAGCAATAGTAACGTCAAAATTGAAATGAACATAGTTTAATTTCTCCATTAATACGATAAAAATTTCTTCTAATTCTAAAATAGTTTTACATCAATTTCCTACATCGCCTGTCGATCGAGCATCAGCCTGAACCCGAACACCGGAAGTTTGCCTTGCATAAAATCCAAATCTTCGGATCTTTTGAAGCCGAGTTTCTCGTACATTTTCCACGCCACCTGCATCGCTTTCGTGGAGTGGATGATTACCTGGCGGTTGTGGTGCTCTTTTGCTTTTCGGATACATTCCAGCGTGAGCAATTTACCGATGCCGTGTCCTCTCACATCAGGATCGACGGCGAGCAACCTGAATCCCGATGCGTTTTTCTCTTTCGTCGCCGTTCCGCCCGAACCGTAATACTGCATGTCGCTGAAATAGACGACCCCGCCGGCAATTTTTTCTTCCGAAGAAACGGCAACCAAAAGTTCGGTGTGCGGTTTTTGGGTCAACTCGCCGATATTGGCCAGCATTTTATAATAATCCGGTTGCTCGTCCTGCTTTGGAAATCCTTCCAAATGTGAATAAACCCGAACCATTAGTTCGCCGATCGCTTTAAATTCTTCAGGACGGGCATTACGTATGATGTAAGTTTGCTCGTTCATAATTTTATTTCCTGATGATATGTAAATTAAGTTGGTTAGCTCGTTTTCGTTTTTCGAAGTTTGACAATGTGGAATAAATGGATGACCACGGCAATGCCGCATCCGATAAAAATTGGCGGCGCTTCCAATAAAATACCGTAAACGACGTAAATGGCGTTCGCCAGAAAAGAAAGAATTCGCAGGCTCAAAGGATTACTTTTGGTCATGGAAAACAAATTGAGTACAAGAGCGATATAGCCGATGGTGTGAATCATAATTCGAGCCTCAATGCTTTTTCCGTTCGTTTTAAAACTTTCATGGACGGCGGCGCCTTGCGCTCGGTGAATCCGAATTTGTAAAAAATTTTGTTGGCCTGCGGTACGCCGGAATCCGTCTGCAGCCAGAGTTCTTTGGCTTCGTTTTCTTTGCACCGGCTGATACAGCGGTCGATCAGTTTTGTGGCGGCTCCGAGGCTTTGAAATTTGGGATCGACGCAAAGCTGAGTTAATTCGAACGCGTATTCATCCAACCTTTTCAACGCTACGCAACCGATGATTTTATCCTGATAGCGTGCGTAAAATAAAAATCCGCCTTGCTGTACATAAGCGACGTCTGGATTTTGCAGAGAAAACTTTTCTTCGTCTTCGAGCTTTCCCTTCAGATATCCTATCAGCCAATAGCCGGCGAGTTCATACAAATGTTTTTTCAAGCTGGGTTTATAATCGATAATAGCTAACGCTTCTTTATTGGGATTGCGCAGGCGCTCATTCAATGGTTGGATTTTCAATTCCGTATCGATTCGCCGCAAAATATTAATAATGTCGGGATGTCCCGAGGTCAGAAGTTTTTTGAGTGCCACGGTAAACGACAGCCAGATCGGTTTTAATTTTTCCAAAAGGGCCAGCCCTTTTTTATTCAGCGCGATCAGTTTCGATCGTCTGTCTTCAGGATTGGGAGTAATGGTGATCAGCCCTTCGCGCTCAAGTTCCTGTACGATATTTTTCACTGTTATGTGCGAAAAGGCAATTTGATCGGTAATCTCCATGACGGTCTGAGGTCGGGGAGACTTGGACAAAACGTAGTAAACAGGAAACCAACTTGATTTAAAATTTAATCCCGCTTCTTTGTACGCCTTATCGCCATCCGCTTGCATTTTTTCATAAATTCGCCGAAATCGCGAACCGCCGGCAAGAAAACCCAGTTTTTCAATAATGTTTTTCATAGCAATGATGATCATACTTTTATAAAAATATAAAACATCTTTTATAAATACAAATATTTTTTATTATGGCACCGGCTAATAAATAGCAGTTATAAGCCGCTTTTTTTAACTAAGTGAGAAATTTTTTCCGCATAAAGCACTAGGGTGGGGATAGCCTTTTTTAAAGGCTCATAGATGGGTTCGGTTGAATCAAAAGTAATCGTACCAATAACTTTTTTGATAGTCGGTAAATCCGGATCGAAAAGAGGTAAACTCAGAATCACGCTTAAACCGGTTTTAACCCGTTTTTGATCTTCGTTGGAAAGCCAGTGAACGTCTTTACTGAGGTCGGTAATGGCCTCCATTTTGGTATTCCATGCTTTTCCGGAACATCCCTGTCCCATCGACAGAGTGATTTTGACTTCTTCGTTGTCGAATCCGTCTGTGTGGGCAATCATTTTTAGTTTAGAAGATTGGTTACTCATGATATTGATTCGTAAATGCTTTACACCAAGATTTTTCATCAACAATGATTTGATCTCGTTTAAGAGGAGATTGATTTCAGCAAGTGTAACGTTCATTTTTTATAATTTATTTTGATTCAAGTTAGACAAAATTTATGACATCATCGTGATCAATTTACAGAAAAAACCTTCATTTGGCTTTTTTCGAATCACTTCCCCGACCGGTTCACGATCGTGGCGGACGCCTGTTGCGTCGGCATGACAATGACTTCGTTTATGTTGACGTGAGCAGGGCGGGTCGCGGCGAATAAAATAATTTCCGCGATATCGTACGGCGTCAGCGCACGGATATTTTCATAGACTTTTTTGGCGCGGTCGGCATCGCCGTCGAAACGAACCATGCTGAATTCCGTTTCGACCAATCCCGGATCGATGCTGCTCACGCGCACGGGCGTGTCGACAAGATCCATGAGCATGCCTTTATTCAGCGCGGCGACGGCGTGTTTGGTAGCGCAGTACACATTGCCGCCCGGATAGACTTCATGACCGGCGACGGAGCCGAGATTGATGACATGCCCGTGTTTTCTCGCGATCATGCCCGGAATGACCGCACGGCTGACGTACAAAAGTCCTTTGATATTCGTATCGATCATCTGTTCCCAATGCTCAGGCTTCGCTTCATGAATTTTGTCCAAACCTTTTCCTAAGCCCGCGTTATTGATCAAAATGTCGATCGATTCCCAACCGTTTCTCAAACCGCCGATAGTCGTTTTAACTTCTTCAGGATTGGTTACGTCTAAAATGAGCGGCAAGGATTCCGCATTAAATTGCTTTTTTAAATGTTCAGACAATTGAAGCAATCGCTCTTTCCGGCGGGCTATTAAAATCAATTTCGCGCCGTGCTCGGCAAATAATTTTGCCGTCGCTTCCCCGATTCCTGCGCTGGCTCCGGTGATCATGACGATTTTGTTTTTGATCGATTCCAAAGTTGTATTCCTTTCATTGAATTTTTTGACGGCGAAAATCTAAGAAAATGAAACTGCCGAAACAAGGTTTTCTTAATGGCGACGGCGGGTTAAATTTATGGTAAAACATGTTTTAAGGTTGCATTTATTTAGGTTTGTGGATATATTGCCCGCTGGTTGATATAAATTTTCGAAAAAAATTTTTCTTATCACGGAAACCGAACGATGGTCGAAGCTAAATTTTATCGCGCTGAAAAAGATTATTTAGTATGCGAATTATGTCCCCGCGCCTGCAAGATCAAAAACGGCGAGGAAGGCGATTGCTGGGGCTATAAAAACGTCGACGGAAAATTGTACGCGATTCACTACGGCCGCGTCGTGACGGCTACGTACGATCCGATGGAGAAAAAGCCGTTCTACCATTATTATCCCAATTCGACGATTTTATCGATCGCGCCCAATGGTTGCAATCTGCGTTGCCAATTCTGCCAAAATCACGACATCGCATTTGAGAAAAAAGAAACTAAAGAAATTTCGCTGCAAACAATT